>NZ_JAFNJD010000054.1:0-27366 GCF_017368415.1 Shewanella sp. 4t3-1-2LB | reverse complement strand
TAGTTATTCCGGTCTCAATTTCTCTTTGATCAGCATAGAGAATGCCTGAATGGCATAATGTGTATATTGTATTATCAATTATTAATTGTTTTTTTATATCATTGCTAATAAATTTTTTTTCTTCTAATATTGTATTTATGTTAGATAATTTATATGTGCTATCTTTAGTGCTAATTATAAGATATTTGTCGTTTGCATCCATTGATACTATTTTTTCTTTTATATCTGTCTTAACAAAGTGTTCAATATCTTTTTTATATGTATATAGACCAGAATCAGTTCCAATCAGCAACCCGCCAAATTTTTCCGTAAAAATTAAGCTTCTTATAAATGAGTTTTCAAGCCCATTGCTATCATTGGCATAAAAGTGCTTAAAATCTTTTCCGTCAAATCGATTAAGTCCATTGAGTGTCCCAAACCACATATAACCATCGTTATCTTCGGTAAAAGATGTCACAGTATTCTGTGATAGACCATTTTTGACACCATAAGTTTCAGCGTTTAGTAGGACTGGCGGTTGTAATGTATCCTGAGGAAGCTCATCTGCAAGGCATGTTGCTGTCAGAAAAAAAGATGTAAAGGAAAACAGACAGAGCAACTTTGAAAGTGAATGTGAAGGCATAATGTAATCTTTTATAGTGGATGCCAAATCTCTGAAAGACAACTCTTTCAGAAAGTAAAGCGTTTGTCAAAGTTTAACATCTATGGAACATATATTGGGTGTCAATAACAATGCTAACATTACTTATGACGTCGTCGATATGGAAGCCGTGCACATTGATGCTATTTTCTTCTATATCTTGATCCACAGCTTATTAGTGCTGAAAATTTAAACATTAGTTGTGGCGTGTAATCATTATTTTCGGCGTGGTCCGCTCAACTATTAAATTTTTGTGTATTGAGTTTGAATGCTCTTAGATCGGTAATGGCTTCACCAGATATCAGCGGTTCTTGCTGTTTATGTTGCTCGCCAATGCTGAACAACACGAGTCTATCACTATGTTTGGTACGCATTTTTTTCATCATGAATTTGATTAAATCGGCTCGCGTCAGTTGCTGCAATTCAGCTACGACTTGTTCCCGTTGGTCAAAGCCATAATCTTTGTTTCCAATACTAACCCAGTAACGTTGCCCTCGTGTTTTAAGGTTGGCATCGTGCTCCATGATCTGATTGATTAACCCTTCTTTGGTCTGTTCCCATTGCTCATTAGTAATCTGCATTACAGCGTAATTAAAATCGGCAATGAACTGATCGATGGTTTCTAGGAGTTGCAGTGGTCCTGCAACGGGGGACTGGACATAGAAAATCATTCCGGGATGTCGATTTAGTGGCAAGTAACCGGTGCCTACCATATAGCCCAACTGTTTTTGCGTTCTCAACTCATGGAAAAACGGTGACGACATAGCGTGGTTTAATAAACTGAACAACGCCATGTGGGTTGGCTCCGCACGTTCTGACTGGTAGTAAACAATAATGGCGCTATCAGGATGTGCAATATCCAGCTCGCGCAGCAAGGTGCCTTTACCTTGTAGATCAACCAACTCGCGAGCAGATTCTGGGCTCGGTTTGGACACCAGTGATAGAATGTGTTGCAAGCGTTTAGCCAGCGCTTTGGCTTCCTGCGCTAGCCAATCACCATAGACCAGTCCCTCAAGATAAATGCGCTGATAAAAGGCGGAGATATGCTGATTAAGATCGTCCAAAGTGCAGTCTTCCAGCGCCTCAGCCATCTTTAATGGTTCATAGCTGCGGCGTTGTAACGTAACGGTAAGGCTGGTAAATAATTGCGATATTGGTTTTGCCCTCGAACCATTGTACCAACTGCGCAGCAACTGACGTTTGATGGTATGAAATTGCTGCGCTGTAAAATTCCGATCTTTGGCTTTATCTATCAATAGCGCTAACAGGGTTTCCTGCTTCCCGGTATAACCTGTGAGGTGTAAGGTGATACCGCCTTGATGGGGATAGATGTTGTAACTGAGCCCGGCGACTTCGGCTTGGTAAGTGTATTCAGTCAGGTAGTCCAGCAACATCTCAACGTAGAGCCGGGTAAGCGCAGCGTGCCGTACTGTCATACTGGCCTGCTCTGAATCCAGAGACAAATAGAGATGTCCCTTAGGGACGTTAAATTCATCGTCTTTACGATGCCAAATGCGGTATCCAGGCCCTTCGGCGACGGTAACAGGGACATCGGCCGCTGATTTTTCTGATCTAGCAACACTGTCAGCAACAATGAAGGGATTTGGCGCTGGCAGCTGTAAGCCCGGTAAATTGCCCACATCGCGCCAGGTTGACAGACGCTGTAAGGATATTGGCGATACACCATAAGGTGTTTGGTACCAACTGGCTTGTTGATTCGTATCCAACTCTGGTGCAACCAATTGCAACCGCATGTTATCGGGTGTCATCAATGCCAGTAACCCATCCATATGTGTCAGGTGATCTCCATCCATACGGTAATCACCATACATGATGTCTTCTGCCGGATAGTGCTGCATATTGATGCTTAAATGACTGGCGAGATCGAGCGGTTTTATTTGTTCCTGATGGCGGAACGCTAATTGCAGCAGATTAGCTCGCTCTTGATAACGCCATTGTTCGCGTCCTTCAAGGCGGATCAGCCTAATATAGGAAAAACAGGCTGTAATTAGATCATCTAGTGCCGTGAGACCTGTGTCAGTTAACTGAATACTGATGTTGTATTCTTTGAAGTTGTAACCATTAATACCGCCTCCGGCAGAAAGATTGCTTGCCCAACCTTTATCTTTCAACCAAGCCAGTAGACTTCCTGCACTTTCGTTCCCCAACAGATGACTGATATAAGTCAGAGGTTTGGTCTGATAAAATGGCTCGATAGCGGGTAGGCTGAAGCTGATAGTGACGCGTTTTTGCTCTTTCAATGGTACGATGTGCACCTGATGCGCTAATTGCGCAGGGGTAAACAACGGCGTATCAGGGTACTGCTTTTGGAGGCGTTGATTGGTAATGTTGCCAAAGTACTTGTGGGTGTGGAATTCCAGTTCATCTAGTGTTAACGGAGCAACTAGGCACAGTGTCATCAAGTTGGCACTGTAATGCGTCTGGTAAAATGTCAGCAATTCCTGCCGCAGTTGTTCTTCATTGCCACCCAGTGTTGCTAAATTTCCTACCGAAAATTTGGAAAACGGATGCAGCGGATTTACCGTTTCTTTTAATACCTGATAGATACGACGAATATCATCTTTCTGTTTTAATCGAAATTCTGATTCGATGGCATGACGCTCGCGGTCTACCAACTCACGGTTGAACATAGGTGCGATGAAAAACTGGCTGAATCGATCCATTGACTCAGGAAAAACTTGCGGCGGCACGGTATAGAAGAAATTTGTCAGTTCGGTGCCGGTCCAGGCGTTATTATTGCCGCCATTCTGGTTGATAAATGACAGAAAACTGCCGGCATCAGGATACTTTTCCGTACCGAGGAACAACATATGCTCAAGAAAATGTGCCATGCCCGGACGGTTGACAGGATCGTCGAAGTGGCCCACATTGACCGCCATGGATGCCGCAGCCTGGGTGGCCAAAGGATCATTGACCAGTAATACCCTGAGGCCGTTAGTCAGTTCTACGTAGCGATAGCTTCGATGGTCGTTAGGGCTGACAATAATGGGATGCATTGTGGGCAAAGTGGAAGCGTCCGTTTGGAATGAATCATTATATATTGATGGCCCTTGGCTTTTTTGGCAAATATCACCTACAGCTTTTCGTACAAAGATTGCGGAGCGGGCGGTTTTTCTGCCAGCCGAGATAAGGCTACAATAGAGGCATAATCAGAATAATATCTTCTGTAGTGAGTGATGTATGCAGCTATATTTGATGCGCCATGGGGAAGCTGGCCATGAAGCAAAGTATGACAGGGAGCGGTCATTAACAGAGTCGGGTCTCTATCATACCGCATTGATGAGTGAGTGGCTTAAATCCACTGGCGTCGAATTCCAACTGGTATTGGTGAGCCCCTATCTGCGTACGCAACAGACTTGGCAGGAAGTGTCCAAACATTTTCCAGAACCTCGCAAATGTAAGGTGTTGAATGAATTAGTTCCCGCCGCTGATCCAGAAATGGCCGCTAGACTGGTGCTGGCATATGCAGAGCAGTATCAGGCAGAGAATGTACTAGTGTTGTCGCACATGCCGCTATTGGGATATATGGTGAGTGAATTGGTTCCGGGTATGGAACCACCGTTGTTTGCCACGTCATCTGTGGCATTGGTCGATATTATTGGACGTCATACCGAACTGATGTGGCAGCAAACGACACATAGCATCAGTTAGCATGAGGGCAATATAAAAGCGTTAGATGGCGCTTTTATATTGCGTTGACTAATGGTTAACGGCGGTGTGGATGGTCACCAATATCGACTAGCACCAAAATGGCAGCATCGCCGCCCCATTCGCGAGGAGCCTGATGAAATGCTTTTATCTGTGGATGCTGTGCTAACCACAGCGGGACTTGTTGCTTGAGAATGCCACTGCCATGGCCGTGCATAACACTACAACACAGCAGGTGCTCACGAATACATGCCTCAATTAACGCGGCAATTTCCAATTTTGCTTCAGTTTGTCGGTAGCCATGCAAATCTAATAAAAGCTCAGGTGTATAGTCACCGCGCCTTAAACGTTTTAACTCCATGGCATCAACATCTTCACGACACCAACGCATTGCGCCATTTACTGGCAACAACGGCTGATAAATGTCAGAAAAATAACTCGTTGCCTGCAGCTGAACTACTTTCTCAAGCAGTTGCTGACGAGTCTTCACCGCTGGGCGAAAATGGCGTTTGTCTTGCGGCAACGGCGTAATGCCTTCAACGAGTTGTTGAAACTCCGCCAAGCCTTCTGTATTGGGATCTTTGGTCATTGGCGCATTTTATTGAATTCTGTTCCTTCTGAACAGAGTTCAGTTACAATGGGACAGTTTTGATTAAGCCGGAGTGCGATTTTGGACAAGATCTTTGTTGACGAAGCGGTCACCGAATTGAGAACCGTAGGCGACATGTTGCGCTGGGCCGTCAGCCGTTTTAATGATGCAGGCATCTATTATGGTCACGGTACTGATAATGCCTGGGATGAAGCCATTTCCTTGGTATTTCATGCATTACACTTGCCTGATGAGATTGGTCAGCAGGTTATTCATGCCAATCTTACCAGCAGTGAAAAGCATAAAATTGTTGAACTGATTATCCGCCGGGTGCGTGAGCGCGTGCCAGTGCCTTATCTGACTCACCGCGCGACTTTTGCGGGGTTGGACTTCTATGTGGACGAACGGGTGCTGGTGCCGCGTTCACCTATTGCCGAAATGATTGAAAATCGCTTCAGTCCTTGGTTATACAATAAACCGGTCAATCGGGTACTGGATTTGTGTACCGGTAGCGGTTGCATTGCTGTTGCTTGTGCTTATGCGTTTGAAGATGCTGAAGTTGATGCTCTGGACATCAGTAATGAGGCGTTGGAAGTTGCCCAGATAAATATTGAGACGCTTGGGGTGATGGATCGCGTTTATCCGATGCAGTCTGATCTGTTTAGTGCCATTCCTACAGGGCCACAATACGATTTGATCGTTTCTAACCCGCCTTATGTGGATGCGGTGGATCTGGCCAATATGCCTGAAGAATATCGCCACGAGCCTAAGTTGGGATTGGCTTCCGGCAATGATGGTTTAGATATTACGCGGCGTATTCTCGCAAATGCCGTGGATTATCTGACGGAAACAGGTTTGTTAGTGGTGGAAGTGGGTAATTCCATGATACACCTTATTGAACAGTTCCCCGATGTGCCTTTCACTTGGGTCACGTTGGAGCGAGGCGGCGACGGTGTATTTGTACTGACCAGAGATCAGTTACTGGAACAGCAGCAGGCGTTTGCACCTTGGCGCAATAACGACCAATAATACCAATTAATTCAGGAATAGGGGCAAAACAGTTAGATGTCGGGAAACAGCATAGGTCAGAATTTTGTTGTCACCAGTTTTGGCGAGAGTCACGGTCCGGCATTGGGCTGTATCGTGGATGGTTGTCCTCCCGGGCTGGCATTGACCGAAGCCGATATGCAGCGGGATCTTGATCGGCGCCGTCCGGGAAGTTCCCGTTATACCACAGCGCGGCGGGAAGCCGATGAAGTGCAGATCCTCTCTGGCGTGTTTGAGGGGAAAACCACCGGGACTTCCATAGGTTTGCTCATTAACAATACCGATCAGCGCAGCCAGGATTACTCCAATATCAAAGACCTATTCCGGCCCGGCCATGCGGATTATACCTACCAGCAAAAGTACGGCACTCGAGACTATCGTGGCGGTGGCCGTTCTTCAGCACGGGAAACCGCCATGCGGGTAGCGGCAGGAGCCATTGCTAAAAAATATCTACAGCAAGAGTTTGGGATAGAAATCCGCGGTTATCTGTCGCAGTTAGGCCCCATCTGTGCTGAGCAGCTCGATTGGGATGAAATCGAACGCAATGATTTTTTCTTTCCTGATGCAGGCAAACTGACGGCGCTGGATGAATACATGCGCGAGCTGAAAAAGTCCGGTGATTCAATTGGTGCTAAAGTCAGTGTGGTGGCAACCAATGTACCAGTTGGACTGGGCGAGCCCGTGTTTGACCGACTTGATGCCGATATCGCTCACGCCATGATGGGCATTAATGCGGTTAAAGGGGTCGAGATTGGTGATGGGTTTGCGGTGGTAACCCAGCATGGTTCTGAGCATCGGGATTTAATGTCGCCGGCGGGGTTTGAATCGAATCATGCAGGTGGTGTGTTAGGTGGTATCTCATCAGGACAGCCTATTGTGGCGCATATCGCGCTAAAACCGACTTCCAGTATTAGCATTCCCGGCAAGAGTATGACGGTGCAGGGTGAGCAAGTGGAGATGGTGACTAAAGGGCGCCACGATCCTTGTGTTGGCATCCGCGCGGTGCCAATTGCCGAAGCCATGCTGGCCATAGTGCTGATGGATCATCTGCTGCGTCATCGCGCGCAGAATCTGGATGTTACCAGCCCGACGCCTGTACTAGGAATGCGTTAACCACCATGATGAACTTCTTTATTCCTGAGGGGCAGTTACGCTGGCTCTCAGGTTGTTATTTTTTCTTTTTTGCCATTCTCGGTGCGTTAATTCCTTATCTGGGGGTATTTCTTGAACACCGGGGATTTAACGCCGCTGAAATCGGTTTTCTGATGGCGATTTTCATGGGAACCCGCATCATCGCCCCGAATATGTGGGCGATGGTGGCCGATCATACGGGGCGCCGCGCCGAGTTGGTGAAACTTGGGAGTCTCACTGCGGCAGTTGGTTATCTCAGCTTTTTTTACAATGGCGGATTTATCTACCTGGCGCTCAGCCTGACGTTTTATACCTTCTTCTGGAATGCGATTCTGGCTCAGATGGAAGTGATTACCCTGGAAACGTTGGGGGCGCAGTCAAATCGTTATGGCAGCATCCGTAGTTTTGGCAGCGTTGGTTACATTATCTGGGTGATAGCAACCGGTGCCGTGGTCAAGTGGTTTGGTCCGGAAGCCGTATTATATGTAGGCATGACTTTATTTGCGGGATTATTCCTCTGCTCTATGCCATTGCAGGCCAGCCGAACTGCGGCAACTGCCGAGTTTGTGGCGCCATTACGGTTCACTAAACCCATAGTGTGGTTTTTGTTGTCGGCGATGTTGTTGCAAGCCAGTGTCGGCCCGTTTTACGGCTTTTTTGTGTTGTATCTCAAACAGGTAGGTTATTCAGAGGCTACTGCTGGGGTGTTTGTTGCCATGGGCGCGATGGCGGAAATTTTCATGTTTGCCATTGCTCCTAGGTTGTTGGGGCGCTTTACATTACGGGCCTTGCTGATGACCGGTATGGCGGTCACTGCTGTCCGTTGGTTGCTGGTGGCGTTTGTTCCCGACAATATGCTGATTTTGGCGCTAAGTCAGGTGATGCATGCGTTTACATTTGGTTTGGTACATGCGTCGTCCATTCAGTTCGTGCATCGCCACTTTGATAAACACCATCAGAGCAAGGGACAAGCACTTTACGCCAGTATCAGTTTTGGTGTGGGCGGCGCGTTAGGTAACTGGATCAGTGGTCATATCTGGGGCGATGGCAGCAGTGCTTGGTTGGTATGGATATTTGCCGCCGCGTGTGCGGTAGCTGCAATGCTGGTGGTTTTGATGCTGCCTCCTGAGGATCAAAACTCTCCGGCAAAACGTAAGCTGGCAATCGCGGCTTGAACTAAGGAACGCTGATGCAACGTCAATTTCGTTTAGGCCTTATCATCAATCCGTTAGCCGGGCTCGGCGGCAGTGTGGCGCTTAAGGGCAGTGATAACGTTGCTGATGAAGCGCTGCGGTTAGGGGCAACGCCTAAGGCCAATGAGCGGATGGGCCAAGCATTAGCGGTGGTTAAGGACTATGCCGACAGGCTGCAGATAATTACCGCCGCCGGAGCAATGGGGCAGACGTTAGCCGAACAACTCGGTTTTGCGGTGACCTGTTGTTACCCTGCGCCTGCGCAAACTACCGCTGTTGATACCTGTGAGGCGGTAAAGCAGATATTGAGTTACCAACCAGATTTGTTGCTGTTTGCCGGTGGTGACGGTACGGCTCGCGATATTGACAGTGTGGTTGGCGATACTATTCCGGTCTTGGGTGTGCCCGCTGGCGTGAAAATTCATTCCGGTGTTTATGGTGTCACGCCACACGCTTCCGGTATGGTGCTGAAAATGCTGCTAGACGGGCAATTGGTCAGCCTGATGCAGGCCGATGTGATGGATATTGATGAGGTGGCCTTTCGTGCTGGCACTGTTCGCGCCAAGCGTTATGGTGAAATGACGGTGCCGGCTGCCCCTCGATATATTCAGTCGGTAAAAATGGGCGGCCGAGAAGTGGATGAGCTGGTGTTAGCCGATATTGCCGCTGATGTCATCGAACAGATGGAAGATGGGCTGTATATCATGGGCTCTGGCTCAACGGTTGCTGCCATTATGCAAGAGTTGGGGCTCGATAACACCTTGCTTGGCGTAGATCTAATTCAGGATAAACAGTTAATCGGCAACGATCTGACGGCTGCTGAACTGTTGGCCGCCACCGCAGGAAAGCAAGTCAAGTTGGTGATCACGCTGATTGGTGGTCAGGGACATATTCTTGGCCGTGGTAATCAGCAGTTGTCTCCTGAGCTTATTCGCCAGATTGGCAGAGACAACCTCATTATTGTTGCCACCAAAACCAAGCTTAAAGCACTTGCAGGAAAACCGCTGATCGTGGATAGTGGCGACCCGGCGCTGGATGCTGAACTCAGTGGCTATTACCGAATTATTACTGGTTACCGCGATTACGTGATGTATCAGGTGGCTAACCCCGATCTTGTGGAGTAAAAACATGCTGGAAAAATATGAACAGGCACTGCAACACTGGCTGGCGGAAATTGTTGCCAACGGCGATGACGATGCATTGTTTGCTAGCGGTTATCTGCAAGGGCATTTTGCTGTGGTGTTGGCGGAATTAGAAACGGAAACAGAGCAGGGCGCTGATGCTTTGGCAACCAAGATGAATGACTGCCTGAAACAGGCGGCAAAAGAACTGGAAGACTCTGACTATCGGCTGGTAGAACACGCCTGGCTGGAGTTACAAGCTCGCATCGTAAGTTAGTGCGCCCATCCATCCCCGGAATCGTTCGGGGATGCTTACTGCTACATGTTATAACTCTTTGCCTTTTAAAAGTTTCCGCATCCACTTGCGGTTAGCACTCAAGTGCTCAAGCTCGGTTACGGATAGCGGCAGCGGCTGATGTGTAAGTTCCGCCGCCAGCATTTCGGCAGCCAGCGGCGCACTGCATAATCCACGCGATCCCAGTGCGCCCAATACATACAATCCTTGATGTAATGGCGCCTTGGTTTTGCGCCAGAAATCAATGTCATGTATGACCTTGGCTTGTGAGTAAATAGCCGTAACATCTGGTATGGCTCCAGCCATCGGTAGGTGATCGCGGGTAACCATACGCACACCAACACGAGCTTGCTGCCCCATTTTAAGGTGGCGATGCCAAGAGGTATCAGGATAACTCTGCTGCAGCTTTTCAAGATTTTCTTGTTGCTCGTTTTCGCTATAACTCAGTGACTGAGAATCTTTGACATAACTAGCGCCGAGACAATGGATATGTTCCCATGCCGGCGTCAGATAACCTCTGGCGCAAAGTACCGTGTTAACCTCCGCCAGACCCGGCTGGGTGGGCACTTCACTGACTTGCCCACGAAATCTTGTCGCCGGTAACTGCGCGGTTTGTGGGTAGTCTATTAAGGCGCTGCCATTGGCGATAATGACGCTTGTATAGGGGCCATAGTTATTTCCCTGCGCATCACTGAGTTGCCATTTATCTGCGTTAGGCGTCAGCCTGACAATCTGGGTGTTTGCCCTTATCTGGGCGTAGCCGCATTGTTGTGCTTGCGCTACGGCGGCTTGGGTAAATTTTTGCGGGCCAACCCAGCCCGCTAGCGGATAGAAAAGCCCTGGTTCGTTAACGTTAACACCTGCAACAGCGTTGGCGGCATCAACGGCTAACCATTGCAAAAATTCATTAGTCCAAGGGTAAGCCGTGGCTATTTTTTCCAACCTGGCGCGGCTGTGTTGATCAAAGCCCGTAAGCAGTACACCACAGAAATCATGGGGGATATCGTGACCATAGGCGACTAATTGCTCAATGCGCTGACGGCTGAACAGAAAACCCTGCTGAAAAAACGCATTTAACGCATTGGCTTCCGGTATAAATTGTGGGTAAAGCGCTCCCTGCCGATTACCGCTGGCAGCCACCCCTACATCGCTATCGGCGTAAAATATTTGGGAATGAATTCCGCGCTCTGCCAGCGACAAGGCTAATGACGCCCCCGCGATACCTGCGCCGATAATGGCAACTGGCGACTCGCCGTCAAGGGCAGGCTGACAATATCTTGGATAAGGATAGTTCTGTGTTAATGCTTCATGTCGTAGTGCCTGACGTTCAGCCAAGGCGATGTCATCATTTACTTTAGTCATCTCCGTTGATGACTGACATTGAAATCCGGCGGTAATAAAATACGGTTTTAATGTAGCAAACTGCTCGTCCGGTAAATGGATAACGCAGTTATCGCAGCTAAATCTTGCCAGTTGCCAGATGAAGGGAGTGGTTGGCGTGAAAGGGGCTTGCCAGTACCACAGTGTTATCCATGGGCATGGCGCCATAATAGTTTTGAGCAGGTTTTTGTTGCAGCCTAGATAGAGATCAATGGTTACCCGACCAGCGTCCAATAGTAACCGTTGGCACATCTCTATGGGTAATAGGGTTTGTTGCAGCATGGTCTGTACTAACGGCAAATGCTTAAGTGGCTGCAATCGCGCCAGTAGCGTTTGTAGGTGTGTGTTTGCTTTATTTTCAGTATTGTCAGCCGCAAATACCAGCAGATGAAACTTGGTCGTTGGGCAGTGAAGCAAAGCCTTGGTACAGTGTTGTAATAGTCGTGGTAGTGCTGCGGTGCCGCAGCCTCCCAGATAGGTCGGTGTATGGGACTGTAAAGCTGTGTTTGCGGCAATCACGGACAGAGAAATCTCCTGTAACAGCGCGAAGGATGTTACATAGGTTCTGAAATTGGCATTATTTTATCTATATTTATGGAAAGCTGACCACTTATGCCTGCTAAAACAGTTAACATTGCGTCAGCAAATTGCAAGTACTGACAGTACGGAATGGATAGTTAAACATGAAAAGAGTTGTGATCACCGGTATCGGCATTGTTTCCAGCATCGGCAATAATAAGCAGGAAGTCACCGATTCCCTGCGTGCCGGTCGTAGTGGTATTACCCACTCTGCACAGTTTGAAGAGATGCAACTGCGCAGCCAGGTTTGGGGCAATGTCAAACTTGATCCCAGTGAGTTGATTGACCGTAAAGCGTTGCGTTTTATGGGCGATGCTGCGGCATACGCTTATCTGGCAATGAAAGAAGCGATTGAAGACGCCAGTCTCACCGAAGCACAATATTCCGATCCACGCGTAGGATTGATTGTGGGAACCGGTGGCGCTTCTTCGGCTAATCAGGTGCAGGCCGCCGACACTTTACGCAGCAAAGGCGTCAAACGTGTTGGCCCTTACATTGTCCCGCGGATCATGTCCAGCACTGCCAGCGCTTGTCTGGCAACACCTTATAAGATCAAAGGGATGAACTACTCCATCAGCTCGGCTTGTGCCACCAGTGCCCATTGTATCGGCCATGCGGTTGAACTGATCCAGATGGGCAAACAGGATATGGTGTTTGCTGGCGGTGCCGAAGAGATAGACTGGACCCTAACCATGGGCTTTGATGCCATGGGCGCGTTGTCTACCAAATACAACGATACCCCGGAAAAAGCCTCTCGCACTTATGATGCCGACCGTGATGGCTTTGTCATCTCTGGCGGTGGTGGCATCGTCGTGGTGGAAGAGCTGGAACATGCGCTGGCGCGTGGTGCCAAGATTTACGCTGAAGTCGTCGGCTACGGTGCTTCTTCAGATGGTTATGATATGGTGGCGCCAAGTGGTGAAGGTGCCGTGCGTTGCATGAAAATGGCCCTAGAAACCGTTGATACTCCTATCGATTATATTAACACTCACGGAACCTCCACTTTGGTTGGTGACGTGCGTGAGCTGGAAGCCATTCGTGAAGTGTTCACCGACCATGTGCCACCGATTGCGTCAACTAAGTCTTTGACTGGGCACGCCTTAGGCGCTGCGGGCGCTCATGAAGCAATATATAGCCTGCTAATGCTGCAAAATGGTTTTATTGCCCCATCCATTAATATTGATAAGCTGGATGAAGCCGCAGAAGGGTTACCCATTGTCCGCGAATATCGCGATGCCAATCTGACTACCGTAATGAGTAACAGTTTTGGCTTCGGCGGCACTAACGCTACTTTGGTGATGCGCAAATATCAGAAATAATATCTGTCTCTGAACATTAGAAAAGGAAGCTACGGCTTCCTTTTTTACTGGCTGGAGACGGACGCTTGTAGAGAATTGAGATAAAATAGTGACTTGCTAAGAATCCTGCGCCGGAAAGAAAAGAGCCAATGAAGCTGGTTGTAGATGAAAATATGCCCTATGTGCCACAGTTGTTTGCACATTTGGGCGAAATAGTAGCCGTTAACGGCCGCAAACTGGATGCTGCCACGGTGGCCGATGCCGATATCCTGTTAGTCCGTTCGGTCACTAAGGTTAATGAAGCCTTATTACGTGATAACCACAAACTACAGTTTGTGGGCAGTGCCACTATTGGTACTGATCATGTCGACCTTGATTACCTCGCGGCCAGAAATATTCCTTTCAGTAATGCTCCGGGATGCAATGCTACTTCGGTCGGGGAATATGTGTTTATCGCGTTGTTGGAGCTAGCGGCTAAGTATGGTACCTCACTGAAACAACGTACAGTGGGGATTGTGGGCGCTGGTAATACTGGCACCGCTGTCGCCAAATGCCTGAGTGCTTATGGGGTGACAACGTTGTTGTGCGACCCGCCGAAAGCGCGGCAAGGTGATAATCGTCGTTTGTATCCGCTAGAAACACTTTTGCAGGAATGCGATGTTATTACGCTGCATGTGCCGTTAACCGAGACCAGTGTTGACGCCACCCATCACTTGTTGGATGCACAGCGGTTACAGGCGCTGAAACCTGGTTGTTGGCTGATCAATGCCAGCCGTGGCGAGGTCATTGATAACCAAGCACTCATTCGCGTTAAACAGCAACGTCCAGATATGGCGCTGGTATTGGATGTCTGGGAAGGTGAACCTAACCCTATGAGTGAACTGGTAGCGTTGGCAGATATCGCTACCCCTCATATTGCTGGCTACAGTCTGGAAGGGCGAGCCCGGGGTACGCTTATGTTGTATGCCAAGTTGCAGCAGATGCTTGGCTTGGTGCAAACCCGAACACTTGCCGATCTGTTACCGATGCGCTGGAATAGTCGTCTTGAAATCAATGCTGCTCCTACTGAAAGTGAACTGTTAGCCTTATGTCGTTTCGTCTATGACCTACGGGATGATGACCGCCAATTTAGGAAAATTCATCAAATTCCAGGTGAATTTGACAATATGAGAAAAAATCACCGTCATCGGCGTGAATTCAGTGCACTAGCTCTGGAAAACCTTAGTGGTTCTGGGGTAGATTGGTTGTTCGAATTAGGTTTTTCTGGAGTCCATCGGTAAATGTCGCAAGAATATAATGTTGTTGTGTTGGGTGCATCGGGTGCGGTCGGTCAGACCATGATTGAAATTCTCGAAGAGCGCAACTTTCCTGTCGCTAATCTGTATCCGCTTGCCAGCAGTCGCAGCGCTGGTAATACAGTGACCTTCCACGGCAAGCAGTTGGACATTATTGATGTGGAAACCTTTGATTGGAGCCAAGCTCAGATCGGTTTCTTCTCTGCCGGTGGAGATGTATCTGCCAAGTGGGCACCTATTGCAGCCGATGCAGGGTGTGTAGTGATCGACAACACCTCGCATTTCCGCTACGACGCAGACATTCCGTTAGTGGTGCCGGAAGTGAATCCTGGGGCCATTGCCGATTTCCGTAATCGGAATATTATTGCCAACCCCAACTGTTCAACTATCCAGATGCTGGTGGCGCTGAAACCTATTTACGATAACTTTGGCATTTCGCGGATCAACGTGGCCACTTATCAGTCGGTGTCTGGTACCGGTAAAAAAGCCATTGATGAACTAGCTCAGCAAAGCGCCAAGTTGCTCTCTGGTACGCCCTCGGAACCCAAAGTTTATCCAAAACAAATCGCCTTCAACGTGCTGCCACACATCGACAAGTTTATGGATAATGGTTACACCAAAGAAGAGATGAAAATGGTGTGGGAAACCCGCAAAATCTTTGGCGATGATAGTATTCTTGTGAACCCAACTGCGGTGCGGGTACCTGTGTTTTATGGCCATTCAGAAGCCGTGCATATCGAGACTGTACAACCCACAGATGCGGCAGCAGTCAAAGCGGTATTGCGTGATGCGCCAGGTGTCGTGCTGTTTGAGGACGATGACGATTATCCAACTGCCGTAACTGAAGGTGCTGGCTCTGATCCTGTGTATGTTGGACGAGTTCGTAAAGATATTTCTCATGAATATGGGATCAACCTGTGGGTGGTGTCCGACAATATCCGCAAAGGTGCGGCGTTAAATAGTATTCAGATTGGTGAATTATTGATCAGAGATTATTTTTAACTGAGTGATACCGATTGATTTACCTTAAAAAGCCTGCGCTTGAGCAGGCTTTTTTTGTTTTACAAATGTGAACAGTAGCAGCTGTAACGTTTCTGGTTTATAGTAATCCCAATAAATACAATGCCTAAAGCCAGTCGTTTACGGGCGAATATCAGCGCTTGGAAGGGAATAGTTGATGAACTTTCGCACTTCATATCTCGTGGGCCTGACGGCCGCTTTTTTTGCCCTTAGCTCACCGTTTGTGACCTTGTCGGTACAAGGGCAAAATTTGAAAGTGATCGGCCCGGATGGGCAGAGCAGGGAACAGCAACAGCAACAGCCAAGACAGTATGGCCCAACAACGCCTAGTGACACCTTCTGGCGTATTGCCAATCAGGTAAGGCCTGATAATAGCGTCAGCATTTACCAAGTGATGGCGGCGATCTATGAAGCCAACCCTCATGCGTTTACCAGCAAAAACTATAACAGTCTCGAAAAGGGCATGATTCTGTTAATTCCGTCTAAAGAAGTGATGTTGGCGATTCCTCGGAGTCTGGCACAGCAACGGGCGGAGCAAGACGATCAAGCATGGAAACAGCAGACAGCCCCCACTGTCACCAAACGTAAAACCAAAGTTGAAACTGCATCTGCGGCACCTGTAACTGCACCCGAAGCAAAAAAATCTCCAGCTGCCAGCCCCGCATTATCTGCATTGGACGTGGATAATCTGCAGACGGCTAACCTGAATCTGACCGATGAACTTAGTCATACCAAGGCGCAACTGCAAGCCGCTGATGATGAAAAGAAACTGCTGCAATCGCAAATAGCCGAGTTGCAGCAACGCATGACCGTGCTTGAAGAATCACTGAAAGCCGCCAGAACAGAGGTGGCACAACTGCAGAACGATTTACAGGCGGCTAAGCAAACTGCTGATACTGAAGCAGTCAATCCTGAAGTTAAAGATGCCGTCACGGCAGCAAACAACGGCACCGAAGCCGTAACCCCAGCCCCAGTTAAGGCCGCAGCGCCTGATGCGGCCAAAGAGAGCAGCACTCAGCCACCTCAAACAACAACAGTCGTGACGGAACAGCCTAGCCATTTCTGGCGCACCATAGCAGACAATCCCGGTTTGATGATAACTGTTGCCTTGGTGCCAGCAGGGTTACTGTTATTCTTAGGATGGTTGTTCTTCGGCCGTCGGAAAAAGCCTACCGTTCAGCCTCAAAACGCCACCGACACGGATATGGAGCCACAGCTGGATATCCATGATGATGCGGCAGATTTGGACAGCGATGATGTCACTGCTATTCACCTTGATGATGAAGATATACTGGATGAACAGCTAAAAGATCTGCAGCAACTGCAACCTGAACCTGAAGGTCTGGCGGAGGCCGCATTTCATGATGATATGCCCGAGCACGAAATGTTTGTCGATGAGGGTGCCCCTAAGACCACAGATGACTTTACGGCTGATGATGCGCAGTCTCTGGACGACCTGTGGGCTGAGGCGATGGGCACCAAGACAGATGAACCCAATGTCGCGCTTAAAGATGATGATTTTGATTCATTGCTAGACGGGCTGGAAGATACCGATAACAAGGCGGATGCTGCTAAGCGCGATGCTAAAGAAGCCTCGTTGGCCGATACCTTGCCCGCCGATGTTTCTGCCGCCTTAGCTCAGGAGTTTGGTGAGCAAGAAGATACACTTGCCAACAGTGGTGATGATTCTGATACTGCAGAGCCAGAGCCAGAGCCAGAGCCAGAGCCAGAGCCAGAGCCAGAGCTGAAGAAGGCAAAAGACGATTTCGATACGGATCCCGCATTTGCAGCAGCCGCTGACACTGATGTTGGCAAATCTTCAAGCAAGTCAGCGGCAAATACTGGTGATGATGATCTTGGTGATAAAATTATCGCTGAGCTTGGGCTTGATGACGACGGAGACGACATTGCTGAGACCGATGTGGATGCTTTGCTGGCGGAACTGGAGTCAGATTCCTCACCGCAGGCGGTATCTTCGCCAGAGCACGATGCCATACAGGATGCCATCGCCGCAGAGTTAGCGCAGGAGCTGCCAGTTTCAGCCGTAGAAGATGATGCTGATGCATTGCTGGCGGAACTGGAGTCAGATTCCCCTGCGCCAGCGTCTTCGCCAGAGCATGACGCGATCCAAGATGCCATTGCCGCAGAGTTAGCGCAGGAACTGCCAGTTTCAGCTGCAGAAGATGATGATGTGGATGTGTTGTTGGCAGAGCTGGAACGCGATGGCAGTGAAACCGTTGATGACGATATTGATAACCTGTTGCAGCGAGAAGGAAAAACGGCGACAAAAGAGACAGATACCGAGTTTTCATTGGAAGATGAGTTATCTAAGCCTGCGAAGGGTGAAGAGGACGATCTGGATGCATTACTGGCTGAACTTACTGAAGCTGAAAAGCAGAAGCCTGCTGCCGAGAAAAAGAATATTAAGGAAAAGGACACCGGTTTCTTTGATGATTTGAAGGCCCCCAAAGCCAGCCGCGATGATGATATGCCTGAGTTGTCGGTGGCCACTGATGATTTGACGGACGATGAATTGCTCAAGAGCTTTGCGGATGACGAAGAGCAGTCATTACCGGAAGATGATGCTTATGACCTGCGTTTTGATGAGGCACAGGACAAGCTGACAGTCGATGAAGCGCTGGCAGCGCTGGATGCTGACGAGATTGCCAAAAAGCCGTTGAAAGCAGTGTCCGATGAGGATCTGTCAGCATTTCAGAAAGAAAATGGTTACATTGACATTGATAAACTGCTCAATGATGCCAGCGAAGAGACTGACGATGTTGACCCCTATAAGTCTGTAGATGTGGACATGGGCGATCTGGAGGGTTTGGTGGACGAACAGGATCTGGTGGATGTGGATGATGAAGAAAATTCCGTCAACGCCAAACTGGATCTGGCTCGAGCATATATCGAAATTGATGATCGGGACGCGGCGCGGGCACTCCTTAAGGAAGTTCAGGTAGACGGCAATGAGCGGCAGAAAGAAGAAGCTGAATCGCTGCTAAAAGATATCAATTGATTTCAAGGTTAACGATGACGGCACCTACGGGTGCCGTTTTTTTAGGCGATAAAATCAACGTAGCCAACAGTCACTAACATCTTCAGGATTTACAGCAGTTTCACTGTGGTTGATGTGGTAAAATCCGCGGCCTTAGAAATGATGGAGGATATGATGCGAATTGCGCTGGGCGTAGAATATGACGGCAGTGGCTATTTTGGTTGGCAGAAGCAGGCAGAGGTGGATTCAGTTCAGGGGCAACTTGAGCGAGCATTATCGGTAGTCGCCAATGAAACCATTGAACTGCAGTGCGCTGGGCGTACAGATGCTGGCGTCCATGCCACCGGACAAGTCGTGCATTTTGATACTAACGCTGTGCGTAATACTGGGGCCTGGACCTTGGGTGTCAATGCCAATCTGCCCGATAATATTGCGGTGCGCTGGATGAAGGAAGTTTCGCCTGAATTTCATGCGCGTTTTTCCGCTACCGCCAGACGTTACCGTTATATTATCTACAACCACAATTTGCGCCCCGGCATCATGCGCCATGGTGTTAGTCATTATCATGGTGAACTGGATGTGGAAAAGATGCACCAAGCCGCACAGTATTTGCTGGGCGAAAACGATTTTACCAGTTTTCGCGCAGTGCAATGCCAGTCAAAAACGCCTTTTCGTAATCTGCACCGTATCAGTGTCAGTCGCCAGGGTCTGTACGTGATTGTTGATGTAGAGGCAAACGCATTTTTGCACCATATGGTACGTAATATCGTAGGGTCGTTATTGGAAGTCGGCTTGGGGAACCAACCACTGGATTGGTTAGGGCAACTGTTAGCCATGAAAGATAGAACTCGGGCCGCTGCCACGGCGAAGCCGCAGGGATTGTATTTGGTGCATGTGACTTATCCTGCCCATTTTGGGTTGCCAGAGGTGTCTCCTGGTCCGTTATTTCTGGCAGACTGAATCAAGTTGTTGGTGTAAAGGCTGAAATAAAGCAAGGTTTACATGAAGATGAAGTTATCTGAAACCGCGGGGCAAATATCTGTTCCAGACGCATCTGCCAATTTGCAGCAATGGTTAGATTACCTATTAGCTATCCATCCACAAGAGATTGAACTGGGGTTGGAACGGGTGGCCGCGGTTGCTGCGCGATTAGCGTTGCTGGTGTTAGCGCCAGCGAAGGTGATCACGGTAGCTGGCACTAACGGTAAGGGAACCACTTGTCGGATGCTGGAATTGATCCTGCAGCAGGCGGGGGTTCGCGTTGGTGTATACAGTTCGCCCCATCTGTTACATTACAACGAACGTGTGCGGATCCAAGGTGTCGACGCCGCAGATGCCGATTTCATCGCGGCGTTTCAGCAAATTGAGCAAGCTCGTGGCGATATTTCACTGAGTTTTTTTGAGTATGGAACCCTGGCGGCATTGCTGTTATTCAAACAGGCGGCACTGGATGTGATTATTCTGGAAGTCGGTCTGGGCGGGCGCTTAGATGCCACCAATATTATTGATGCTGATGTCAGTGTGATTACTGCTGTTGATTTGGATCACCAAGCTTTTCTCGGGAATACCCGTGAACAAGTTGGCTATGAAAAAGCGGGGATTTTTCGTAGCGGTCGACCAGCCGTGGTGGGCGATCCTCAAATGCCCAATACCGTGGCTGAAGTCGCCGCTGCAAAAGGCGCGCTGCTAAAACAGGTGGGCGTAGATTTTCACTGGCAGTCAACGGATGAGCAGCACTGGCGTTTCAGTGGTAGTCGTTGGCAGCTTAGTCAATTGCCTAAACCTCGGCTACCGCTAGCTAATGCAGTGACGGCATTAGCTGCATTGGAAGCCCTCTATGATGAGCTGCCGCGGGCGGCCATCGAACAAGGACTGCGACAAGCAACACTTAGCGGTAGGATGGAACATTTTTGTGAGCAGCCTTTGATTCTACTGGATGTTGCTCACAATCCTCATGCCGCACGTTATTTGGCGGGGCAACTGCAGGCATTGTCACGTCACGGTAAACTCTACGCGCTTTGCGGCATGCTTAAAGATAAAGACATTCATGGTGTATTAAGCGTGTTAGCACCGCTAATTGATGAGTGGCATTTGGTCACTCTGCATAATGAGCGGGGGGCAACTGCCCAGATGCTGCGGCAAGCCTTACCGGCAACTAGCTGGTGCCAGCAATATGATGAGATGGCGTCGGCTTGGAAGGCGTTATCAACACGTTTGCATAACACCGATGTGGTAATTGTCTTTGGCTCCTTTTACACTGTTTCAGGTTTCAAAGAAGTTGTCCAAGCTATTGGAAAGGAATAAAGATTTGTCGTCTCAATTTCACAACCGTTTGGTGGGCACTGTGGTGCTGATGGCTCTGGGGGTAATCTTTTTGCCGGATATTCTGGACGGTAAGAAAGAACACCAGCAGGAGCAATTTACGGAGATCCCCTTGCGGCCACAGACAGCTGTTGTTGCTGATAATGCCAATAATACAGTGCTGAATGAGCCTAAAGCCGCCCCAGCGGTTACCGAACAGGTGGTTGAAGACACGGCCGCTAGCAGTAAAACTGTTAGCCCTGCATCCGCTGGGACAACCGTAACCCAAACAGAAAACAGTGTTCCAAAGGATGTACAAGTTGCCACTCAGCCACCAGAAAAGACCAAGCCAGAGCCTAAAAAAGCGATGCAGGTGAGTTGGACGATTCAATTGGGCGCATTTAGTAATGCCACCAATGTGAAAGGGCTAGTACAACGGTTGCGTGCCAGTGGCTATGCGGCTTATACGCTGCCAGAGAAGCCTGTGGAAGGTAAGTTGACCCGGGTGTTTGTCGGTCCGGAAGTGTCTTTGGAACGACTAAAAGAGCAGCAAGGAAAAGTCGAGTCTCTGACCAAATTGAAAGGGAAAATTATTCAGTTTAACCCATTAGAGAACTGAGTTTGCGTCACGCCTAGGTGGCAAATATTTGCGTACCGGGGGTGAGAATAAACTCACTCTCTGGTAGAATCCCCGCGAACTTAATCACTGCTGGACACTTCTACCCATGGTTTGGATAGATTACGCCATCATCTTTATTATTGGGCTTTCAACCCTCGTCAGTCTGATCCGCGGTTTTGCCAAAGAAGCTATGTCGCTGGTGGTCTGGTTTGCGGCATTTTTTATCGCCAGTCAGTTTTACCAGGATCTTGCTGTTCATATCACCCAAATCAACGATGAAATGCTCCGCAACGGTGTGGCGATTGCCATTCTGTTTATCGCTACGCTCATTATCGGCGCTATGGTGAATTATTTGCTGGGCCAACTGGTCAACAAAACTGGACTATCGGGTACTGACCGAGTTTTGGGTGCCTGTTTTGGCATCTTACGTGGGGTGTTGATTGTCAGTGCCATTCTCTTTTTTCTGGATGCTTTTACCGGTGCCCCTAATACCCCGTGGTGGAAAAGCTCGCAGCTGGTGCCTGAATTTGGCGTAGTGATCCAGTGGTTCTTCAATTATATGGAGCACGCCTCCAGCTTTGTACCCAAAATATAAAAAATACAGTTATCAGAATATCTTACAGTGAGGAAACTTACCCATGTGTGGTATCGTCGGAATAGTTGGCCGCTCATCGGTTAATCAGACCATTTATGATGCACTGACAGTGCTTCAGCATCGTGGTCAGGATGCGGCAGGAATAGTCACCGTTGACGGGCAGGCTTTTCGTCTGCGTAAGGCCAACGGTCTGGTAAAAGATGTGTTTGAGCCAAAACACATGCAGCGTTTACAAGGTAATGCCGGTATTGGCCATTGCCGTTATCCTACGGCGGGGAGTTCCAGTGCCTCAGAAGCCCAGCCTTTTTACGTCAACTCGCCTTTTGGTATTGCGCTGGCGCACAACGGTAACCTGACTAATACACTGGAACTTAGCGAAGGGCTGCTGAAGAAACGCCGTCACATTAACACCACCTCAGATTCCGAAGTATTATTGAATCTGTTGGCCGATGAGCTGGACAAGACTGACAGCCTGAAATTATCTGCCGATGAAGTGTTTGATGCGGTGATGCGAGTACATAGCCAAACACGCGGCGCTTATGCGGTTACCGCTATGATTATCGGCAACGGTCTGCTAGCGTTTCGCGATCCTTTCGGTATTCGACCATTGATCCTTGGCAGGCACGAGACCGCTACCGGTACTGAATATATGGTTGCCTCTGAAAGTGTGGCCTTGGATGCTGTAGGTTTTGAGGTGATGCGCGATGTCGCACCAGGTGAAGCGGTATACATTACGCTGGATGGCGAACTCTTTACCCGTCAGTGTGCTGAAGCCCCTGTGTACGCGCCCTGCATATTTGAATTTGTTTATTTTGCACGCCCAGACTCCACTATCGACAAGATTTCTGTCTATGCCAGCCGTGTGCATATGGGCACTAAACTTGGCGAAAAGATTAAAAAGGAATGGTATGACCATGATATTGATGTGGTTATCCCCATTCCTGAAACATCCGTTGACGTGGCATTGGAAATTGCACGTTGCATGAACTTGCCGTATCGCCAAGGGTTTGTCAAAAACCGCTATATTGGCCGTACCTTTATCATGCCTGGTCAACAACAGCGCAGGAAGTCTGTTCGGCGTAAACTCAATGCAATTAACGCCGAATTTAAAGATAAAAACGTGTTGCTGGTGGATGATTCTATTGTGCGTGGTACCACCTCTGAGCAGATTATTGAGATGGCTCGTGAAGCAGGTGCCAAAAAGGTTTATTTTGCATCGGCAGCACCAGAAATCCGTTTTCCAAATGTCTATGGCATCGATATGCCAACCTCCAATGAGCTGATCGCTTATGGCCGTGATGCGGATGAGATTGCCAAAATCATTGGTGCCGATGGTATTATCTTCCAGGATCTGCAGGATTTGATTGACGCGGTGCGTATGGAAAATCCCGATATCAAACGTTTCGAAACCTCAGTCTTCGATGGTCATTACATTACTAAAGATGTGGATCAGGCTTACCTAGATCACTTGACGCAGTTGCGTAATGACGACGCCAAAGCTAATCGCAATCGCGATATTGGTACAAATCTGGAGCTGCATAACGTTTGCCATCCGTAAAACAGCGTTACACGGTTAAGCATCGTTTTTAAAAAATCCCCGTCGTCCTCTAGGATACGGGGATTTTTTATGGAGTTTGTAATTTTCCGTGTCGTCATTGGTGACGTTGGGGCCAATAATCTGTTGATGATGGCTTCTGGCGTTAACGTTGGTATTCGCCGCAGTTTGCCGTTGCTGAGTGTATTTGCTTGGGGACACTAATGTTGCTGTTGGCAACATAGACTTCTAGGTGTTGTTTCTGCCGTTACAGTGGCGACAGTATGCCTTTGACTGGATTATCTGTTGTACTTCTCATGATTGATTGGCCGCAGCAGTGCGGTTACTGTCATAGACAGATTAGCTTGTCCTTTGGGTTTTATGAAAGGATGATTGTTTCAATGGGTGAGAATACTAAGGCGTGAGAGTCGCTGTCGGGATGAACATTGCCGAGGTGATAACATCACATTGCAGTTGCTGTTGGCTACAGCAGTGTTTCTGTGGTTTTTTTACGTGAGTCAGCATATGGCCGCTATTGGTGCATCTGCAACCTTGATTAGCAAGAGCCCGCCATCGTCAATACTGCTTAGGCAATTGTTGGCATTCTCTGTTCTGCCAATGTTGGCTGAGTTGTTGATGGGTTCCTAGGATTATCTTATGAATAAATTGCGACTATTTAAACGCTTGGGAATTGGTGTTGTACTGTTCTTGCTGCTCGGTGTGGCACTTTTGTTGTTATCGCGTTCCCGGGATTTTCAGCTGTTTGGCAAGTTGGTCTCTCATATTGATACTGCAGTCCCCGTAGTTGCACTGACTTTTGATGATGGGCCCTCAGCACAGTACACCCCCGATGTGCTGGCGACGTTGGCACATTATCAGGTCAAGGCAACATTTTTCGTTACTGGTCGTGAGGCATCACAGCATAGTGCCATGACCAAGGCAATTGTTGCCGCTGGGCACCAGTTGGGCAATCACTCTTGGTCACATCCAAGACTGGTTTTTCACTCATATGCTGTCATTGCTAATGAGATTGAGCAGACGGATGCCGTTATTCGAGAAGCCGGTTATCGTGGTCCTATCTATTTCCGTCCGCCTTATGGCAAAAAATTGCTGCTGTTGCCTTGGTATCTTAAGCAACACCAGCGAGTGACTGTGACTTGGAATGTGGAAGCTGACTCTGATTTAGGTGCCGATGCCGACACCATTGCGCAACGTGTCATTAGCGAGGTGAAGCCGGGTAGTATCGTGCTGTTGCATGTCATGTATGCTAGCCGTGAGGCATCAAGAGCTGCGTTACCATCCATCATCGAAGGATTACGGGCAAAAGGCTATCGATTGGTCACGATGGCAGAACTGCTACAAGACTCGCAGCCATAAAAAACGGCGCCACGGCGCCGTTTCTTCTATCAAAAGTCAGACTATTTTTGACTGGCTTCCTTGTGGAGCTTGATTACCCCGTAAGCTTGGCCTTCTGCGTGGCAGTAGTAACAAGTTTCGTCACCCGCCTTGTAGATACGACCAGCACTGGCGTTATCTTCAACTACACCACCAAACTCTTTGGCGTGACCAGCCCAGTCGGCAACCTTGCTGTGACAGCCAGCACAGGTGGCTACTGTTGGTGACAGTTCGGTTACTTGACCATCGGCAGTGGCGCCTACCGTTGCCACTAACTGAGAGTTTTCAGTTTTCAGCCCAGCGAAGTCTAACTGACCTTCATCGTGACAGGCTTGGCAGTTGGCTGCTGATTGCGGATAAGTTGTCTCATCCCTTGGCGCACCCATACCTTTAACAGTACGAGTTCCTGCGTGCAGAGAATGCACCATTTCACGATAGTTGAGCGTGTTATTTGCAGTGCGGATTGACTTGATATGGTCAGCTCCAGCAGTGTGGTAAATATCGGCACCCATATAGGCAACAGTGTCATTGTTGTGACAGCTGTTGCAGCTGCCATCGGTCAGTGCTGTGGCACTTACTGGATTATGACAACTGCCGCACTTATCGTTACCTGGTGCGAAGTTAGCATTGGTTGCTGCATTGCCGGCAAGCGTATGTGCATCAACAATTCGCTGCTGCATTTCACTATCATGACATGCTTGACACTTGCCTTCGTCAGCCACGATAGCGCGGCTAGCGTTAGCTCCGGTCAAATCCAGCGCGTTAGCAGACATAACTTCAACTTGCGTGTCAGCTTCATCACTGTCGCAGTTTACTGCGGTCATGGTGTTGTGGTTAGCACAAACAATCATCTTGGCTTTAACTACGGCAGCGGCTGGCGTACCGAAATCGTCGGTATTTATACCGCTAATAGTGGCGGTGAGCTTGCTGCCATCCATGCTAAGGGAAACTTGATCGCGAGGTATCATGTCTCTTGTAGCACTGCTGTCTTTGCTGATATCCCATAGCTTATGCTGACCATTATTGGTCGGCCGGGCAATAACGTCTGGCTTACCGTTGACGACCAAATACAGCGCACTGATAGCACTATCCTGAGCTGGGAAGGTATTGAGTTTGTCAAAGTCAACAGTTGCTGTCAGTGTGCCGGTTCCCAAAGCAACAGAACTCAGGGAGAGACCGTACAGATCTTTAATGCTGCTGCGAGTCTGAAGTAACTGATCGTGGATCAGGCCGGCACCTTTAGGATTATTACTGTCTGGATGACAACCGGCACAGCTGTTCGCCCATGCTTTGGGAAACAGTTCGCGGTCATGGAACAGTGAAGCAGCAGTACCGTTCCAGGTGTTGGGAGCTTGGCTGATTTTGTCTTTATGGCAACTCAGGCAGCTGTTGTTTCCCGGAATATAATACTGATCTGCTTGCGGTGCAGCGTTACTGATGTGACAGCTCTGACAATCTGCAATTTCACCTGGATAATGCACACCACTGAAATCGTTCATGCTGGCATTATGTCCCACAATTTTATAGTCAGCCTGATGGATTTTATGCACCAGCGTGGCCATATCAATAGGATTACCGGTTTCAGGATCGGCAGAATAGGTGGTGTGACACATGACACAACCTTCAAAGTTGAACCGTTTACCACCATGCATCAGCAAACGATGTTCGCTACTGCCTAAATTGGCAGTATGGCAGCGATAGCAACTTTGCTGCGGATCAATCAACTGACGGCCTTCATCGGCTTTAGCAACTGCGCCGGTTGCCGGTATAAAATCGTAAGTGATATTGATCAGTTTTTTGGTGACATCGCTGTCACTTGTTGGCAGCAATTCCAGATAGATGCGGGTAGTTGCATTAGCATCGTAACTGGTATCCAAGCCATCAAACTGTGAATAGGCATTCAATGCCTTACTAAAGGTATAGCGATAATGCCCGCTGCCCAGATTTGTAATGCAATCTAGTTTGCAGCTGGTTTCAATACCGGCTTGCCATTCAGTGGTCGCTTTTGTTCCTGCGCCGGATCCCGGTGTCACTTGATTATTGATATAACTGATCCACTCCTTACCTTCGGCCATTTGGTCTTTGGTATTGTAATCAGCAACAGCATCTTTGTTTGGCAGCAGTGGTTGTGGCTGACCAAGTTTGGCAATACCGACACCTAAAGTGGCGATACTATCAAGCTTATCAAGGCCAATCACCGCCACCCCATTGGCGTTGCTCAGATAGAAATCCACACTGACTTGTGTTTTATCGTCAATGTTGACCGCTTCAATCTGTGCACTCAGCGTTGTGGCATTGCTGATATCCACGCCCACATCGCTCACAGGCGGAGTGGGATTATCCACTTGGTTATTATCATTATCATCAGAACATCCTGCTAATATTCCGTAATTTAATGATAATAATGACAACCATAAAATATGGGTTTTGGTCTTCATATATTTCATTCCTTGTTTAGAAAAGTGTCGGGATCTAATAGGAATGCACTCGAGAATATACTCTATTTATTTATGAGGATATGTGTGTGATGAATCTCTGGTATTTGGTTTGTTAATTGTTAAGAGTGGGTCAACGCTAAAATATTGCTTTTTCTGAATCAGCATTTTCATTTTCAGCAAAAGTAAAAAAATAAATTTGATAACATCAGCAAAGCGTATTTCAAAATAC
>NZ_JAFNJD010000053.1:0-29756 GCF_017368415.1 Shewanella sp. 4t3-1-2LB | reverse complement strand
ACTCACCCGTCCGCCGCTCGCCGGCAGAGTAGCAAGCTACTCCCCGCTGCCGCTCGACTTGCATGTGTTAGGCCTGCCGCCAGCGTTCAATCTGAGCCATGATCAAACTCTTCAATTAAAAGTTTTTTGACTCTAATGAATGACTGTTCTATTCGAACACTCTTCAGTGAGTTTTAAATCGTTTTGCGATTTTATTCACTGCGAGTGCCCACACAGATTTGCTTGTCTCATCAATTGTTAAAGAGCGTTGTTCGGGCTTATCTCCGAACAGGGACGTGCATTCTACACCACCCCAACTTGGCGTCAAGTGGCTTGCGCCAATCTTTTTTCGCCCAGACAATTCAGCTTCGCTGCCTTGCCTGCAACACCGCCAGCGTGTCGCTGTTGCCGTGTCAGTGGGTGCGCATTATAGGGAGCTTAATCTTTTGTGCAAGAGGGAATTTCTAATTATTTTTTTAATAGTTGATTTTGCGAGCAAATACCCACAAATGACCAACCATCAACACACATAAAATTCACATTTGACGGTAAAAAGACCATAAACATACCTTTTTACTGTTTGCGATATTACTTTTTACGCGTGTCATCGGCGGTGACCGAGCTATTATTCGAGTGCTCAGTATCTGCCATGTCATTCTGAAATAGCTCTTCTTCCTTATCCCCGACGACATCAGACACCTTAAGCTGCTTAATATTGCGCATCGTCATAACGGGACCAGAACAGGCGTAGATATAAAACAGACAGCAAAGGATCAATGCGGGATCCACCGACACCACCACAAAAACGGCCACCATTAGCAGCATCACCAGAAAATTGACTTTACCGCTCCAATCTACCTGTTTGAAGGAGTGGTAGCGGAAATTGCTGACCATTAATAAACCGGCACCCGCGGTAATTAAGGCAAACAGCCAGGAAACGCTACTACCATCAATCCCATAATCCTGCCCAAGCCAAACACTCCCGGCAATGATGGCTGCCGCAGCCGGACTTGCCAAACCTTGAAAGAATCGTTTATCGGCAACACCCACTTGTGTATTGAAGCGCGCCAGTCGTAAGGCTGCTCCAGCACAATAAATAAAAGCCGCCAGCCAGCCAATTTTGCCGATATCGGCCAATCCCCAGTTGTAAGCGATAAGCGCCGGAGCCATGCCAAACGATACCATATCAGCCATCGAATCGTATTCCGCGCCAAAACTACTCTGGGTATTGGTTAATCGCGCCAGACGCCCATCCAACCCATCGAAAATCATCGCGACAAAAACGGCGATAGCGGAGGCCTCAAAGCGCCCGTTCATCGACGCGATCACGGCATAAAAGCCGGCAAACAACCCGGCAGTCGTCAAAAGATTGGGTAACAGATAGATCCCTTTGGATTTTACTGTTGGCTTAGTGATATTTTGCATACACTTAATGAATCCACATGTTTGCTTTAATGTATTCAAAGATAACACAGTTGTGGTAACCCTGAACCTCTGGCAGCAACGGAATTTGACTATGATAAGGATTGGCCTGATATCTGCGATATTGGTAATACTTTACAACCCGTTTGGCTTTGCCGCGGACATATATAAATGGGTCGATGACAAGGGTGTTACTCACTATAGCCAACAACCTCCCGTGGATAAGCAAGTAAAAACGTTAGACAGTACCGCTATTGAACCAGGGAAAATAGGTACAGTCGCACCAGTGAAGAGGGAAGCGACACCTGAGCCTAGCCAAGCGGAACAGGATGCCGCCGCCATAAAAGAGCGAGATCAAGCCCAAGCCCAGAAGTTATGTGACAGTGCCAAGTTTAACCTCGATGTGCTGCAAACCCATACCCGACTGCAACGTAAAGATGACAAAACTGGAGAGCCAGTGCGCATGACGGAAGAGGAACGGCAAACCGCAATTAAAGAACAACAAGAACGCATTCGCTTGTTCTGCACTAAAAAATAACAGGTATAAGAAAGGAGCGTTGGTACGCTCCTTTCTTTACTCAACCTATCTTAGGACGAAACAACCATTACTGATGAAACGTAAGTTCATCACCTAGTAAATCCACCTTGATAGGTTGCCCCGGCAGTAATTTACCTTGCAACAAACGTTGAGCTAATGGATTTTCCACTTCCTGCTGAATTGTACGTTTCAACGGCCGCGCACCATATACTGGGTCAAAACCAGCTCTGGCAATATATTCCAGTGCAGCCTCACTCACCTGTAGATCATACTCTTTTTCCAGCAAGCGCTTACGCAACAGCTCAACCTGGATCCGCGCAATATTCTTGATATGCTCGGCACCCAGCGGATGGAACACCACGGTCTCATCAATCCTGTTCAGAAACTCCGGCCGGAAGTGATGCTGTACCACGCCCAAAACCAAGGCTTTCATTTCACTGTAGCTATGTTCAGCAAAACCTTCCTGGATTAAATCAGACCCTAGATTAGAGGTCATGATCACCACAGTATTGCGAAAATCCACCGTACGCCCCTGACCATCGGTCAGTCGCCCATCGTCCAATACTTGCAACAGGATATTGAACACATCTGGATGCGCCTTTTCCACTTCATCCAGCAGGATCACAGAGTAAGGTTTACGACGCACTGCCTCGGTCAGATAACCCCCTTCTTCATAACCGACATATCCTGGAGGGGCACCGACCAAACGTGACACTGAGTGTTTTTCCATAAATTCTGACATATCGATACGCACCATGGCGCTTTCGGTGTCAAACAGGAATTTCGCCAGTGATTTACACAGTTCGGTTTTACCCACCCCGGTTGGCCCCAAGAATAGGAAAGAACCAATCGGCCGGTTAGGATCAGCAAGGCCCGCGCGGCTACGACGAATGGCATTAGCAACCGCATCGACCGCTTCATTCTGGCCGATCACTCGTTCATGCAGCGCTTCTTCCATATGCAGCAGTTTTTCACGTTCACCTTCCAGCATTTTAGAAACCGGAATACCAGTAGCTTTTGACAACACTTCGGCAATTTCAACATCGGTAACCTTGTTACGCAGCAGTTTCATATCCTGCATTTCTGCCTGCGATGCTAGATCCAGCTGTTTTTCCAGTTCAGGGATCCGTCCGTACTGTAACTCAGACATACGCGTTAGATCACCAGCACGCCGAGCCACTTCCAAATCCAGTCGCGCCTGTTCTAGGTCGGCCTTGATATGTTGTGTGCCTGCCAACGCAGCTTTTTCGGCATGCCACACTTCGTTGAGTTCTGCGGCTTTTTCTTCTACATCGCGCAACTCTGTGCGCAAGTGCTCCAAGCGTTTACGACTAGCTTCATCGTTTTCCTTCGACAGTGCCTGTTCTTCCAGTTTCAACTGAATAGCTCGGCGTTCCAAGCGATCCAGTGGCTCAGGTTTGGAGTCAATCTGCAAACGGATGCTGGACGCCGCTTCATCGATCAGGTCGATAGCTTTATCTGGCAACTTACGGTCAGAAATATAACGGTGCGACAGCGTAGCCGCCGCCACAATGGCTGGGTCAGTGATCTCCACATGATGATGCAGTTCATAACGTTCTTTCAGCCCACGCAGGATAGCAATGGTATCTTCAACGCTCGGCTCATCCACCAGCACTTTCTGGAAACGCCGTTCCAACGCGGCATCTTTTTCAATGTACTGCCGGTATTCATCCAAGGTTGTCGCACCAACGCAATGCAATTCACCACGTGCCAATGCCGGTTTGAGCATATTACCCGCATCCATGGAGCCTTCAGATTTACCCGCGCCAACCATAGTATGCAGTTCGTCGATAAACAGGATCACCTGCCCTTCTTCCTGCGATAGCTCATTCAGCACTGCTTTTAGCCGTTCTTCGAACTCACCCCGATATTTGGCACCCGCAACCAGTGCGCCCATATCCAGTGCCAGTACCCGTTTGTTTTTAATGCCTTCCGGGACTTCACCATTGATGATACGTTGCGCCAAGCCTTCGACGATGGCGGTTTTACCGACACCAGGCTCACCAATCAACACCGGGTTATTTTTACTGCGGCGCTGCAGCACCTGAATAGTACGGCGAATCTCATCGTCACGACCAATCACTGGGTCTAGCTTGCCCTGTTCGGCACGCTCCGTCAGATCAACGGTGTATTTCTTCAATGCTTGGCGCTGATCTTCAGCGTTCGGGTCATCCACGTTCTGCCCGCCACGCATCTGCTCAATGGTTTTTTCCATCAGTTCTTTAGTGGCACCAGCCTGTTTCAAGCAGTTAGCCAGAGTGTCACTGCCTTCCAGCGCCGCCAGAATAAACAGCTCGCTGGAGATATATTTGTCTTTACGTTTTTGCGCCAGCTTGTCGCAAAGGTTCAACAGCCGGATCAATGCCTGAGATAACTGCACGTCACCACCAGTGCCTTCCACCTGTGGCAGACGTTCCAGCTCTTTGGTCAGCAGCGAACGCAAGCTACTGACTTGGATCCCGGCCTGGGTCAATAGGGGATGAATCGATCCCGAATCCTGATTCAACAAAGCCATCATCAGATGGATAGGTTCAATGAACTGATGATCGCGTCCGAGCGCCAGTGATTGAGCATCTGAGATAGCAAGCTGAAATTTATTGGTCATACGATCAAGTCGCATACAGCCTCCTGAAAATCTCAAAATAAGGGGGAATAACTTTGTTACCTTAAAGATGGGGATAGCTAGCGCCAATTCAAGTAAAAACCACAGAAAAAGTGGTTAAAATTCACGCCAGATAAGAGAAGCCATACGGCCAGTATCGCGCTCACGACGATAAGAGAAAAAGCGTGCAGATTGCTGGTAGGTACAGGCAGATGCCGCATAAATCTGTGAGACACCCGCGGCCTGCAAGCGCAAGCTTGCCAGCGCTTCCAACGAGGCCAAAAATTTATCGCCATGTGGGGTAAAACAACTGGCGGCACCTGGCGTCGAAGTGATAAACGCTTCTCGCACCTCGGCACCCACTTCAAATGCCTGCGGACCAATTGCTGGTCCAAGATATGCCTGTAGTTGCGATCCCTGGCGGAAATGAGCAATTCCGGCTTCCAGCACACCCGCATTCAACCCGCGCCATCCGGCATGCAAGGCAGCCACTTGGGTTCCATCTGTGTCACACAGCAACACTGGCAAACAGTCAGCCGTCATAACAACGGCAACTTGTCCTACCGTATCCGCATAGCTGCCATCGGCAGTACGATTATCATCCTGCCCTAAATGAACCACACGGGTGCCATGTATCTGTTCCAGCCAGGCAGGTTCTGCGGGTAATTGCAGTTGCTGCTGCAACAAATGGCGGTTGTGTTTTACTGCTGCAGGATCATCACCAACGTGCATTCCCAGATTTAGGCTGTCAAAAGGCGGCAGACTGACACCATCTTGTCGGTCAGTCATCGCTATTCTGATATTTGGGGGAAGTGGCCAGTGATGTGCCAATATCACAACATATCCTCGGGATGCTCTTCTGTATCTTTACGCAAGGCTTTGGTCAGTTGCACCATATCATCGGGGATCGGCGCTTGCCAACTCATCACTTCACAGGTCAGGGGATGCGCTAGTTCTAAACGCACTGCATGCAACGCCTGACGCTTGAAGTTTTTCAGAACTTCAATAAATTCCGCACTGGCCGCTTTGGGCGGACGCGGACGCCCACCATAAACCGGATCGCCCACCAGCACATGCCCAATATAGGCCATATGCACACGGATTTGATGCGTCCGACCAGTTTCCAAACGCAAACGCAAACGGGTATGGGCGCGGAATTTTTCCGCCACACGATAATGGGTCACCGCTGGCCGCCCAGAGTGCGTTACTGCCATATGCGTGCGTTTAGTGGCGTGACGGCCAATGGGTTCATCCACCGTACCACCGGCGGTCATCGTTCCAATGACAATCGCTTCATATTCACGGGTGATTTCCCGCGCTTGCAAAGCTGCCACCAGGTGTGTCTGCGCTTCAACTGTTTTCGCTACCACCATCAGCCCGGTGGTATCTTTATCCAAACGATGCACAATGCCTGCACGCGGCACATGTTCTATCTCGGGACAATGATGCAGCAAAGCATTCATCAAAGTGCCATCGCTGTTGCCAGCCCCTGGATGCACCACCAGCCCTGCCTGTTTATTGATTACGATGATATGGTCATCTTCATAGACAATATCTAAATCAATAGGCTGAGCTTCTGCCTGGGTTTCTTCCTCAATAGTGGCGTTAATTTCCACTATTTGTGACTCCAGCACTTTTTCCCTTGGACGGGTAATCGCTACGCCATCAATAAAAACATTTCCAGCCAGAATCCAGTCTTTTAGACGGGTTCGGGAGTAGTCAGGAAATAATTCTGCCACTGCCTGATCTAATCTCTGACCGGTTTGGGTTGCTGATATCTCGCTTTTTAGATTAATCTCTTGGGTCATAGGAACCGTCCCCAATTATTGGGGTCATAGAACTGTGTTATCGTTTTAACACGGAAATTTGCTAGTTTATCGTGAATTGGCGGATTTCTTAACTATAACTTTCAAAAAAGAACCTGATTCAAGTATGCATAAATTTGTCAAAGGCGCTGCGGTAGCCTTTTTTTCACTGGCTATTGTAGCCTGTAGCAGCAAACCCGACGAAGAGGAATTACTTGCCGGGAAGCAGTCTCCGGAAGAACTCTACTCTCAGGCGCGTAACTCTATGGAATTGGGCAACTTCTCTAAGGCCGTGAAGACCCTTGAAGCGCTGGATTCCAAATATCCCTTCGGCCCCTACAAAACCCAGGTTCAGTTGGATCTTATCTACGCATACTACAAGCAGGCGGATACTGCTAATGCTATCGCCAATATTGACAGATTTCTGAAATTGAACCCAACTCACCCGGACGCGGATTATGTGACCTACATGCGCGGTCTGGTGAATATGCAAGCCGACAGTTATATGCTGCACGAGTTGCTGCATATAGACCGCACTGACCGCGATCCACAGAATGCCAAAGACGCTTTCAAGGATTTCGCCAAATTGCTGAAAGCCTATCCTGACAGCAAATATGCCGCCGATGCTCGGCAGCGCATGCAGTATCTGAAAAACCGTCTGGCCAGTTATGCCATCAAAGTTGCCGAGTATTATGTAAAAATGGATGCTTGGAGTGCTGCGGCAGTGCGCGCTCAGACAGTCTTAGAAAGTTACTCTGACACACCTTACGTGGAGCAGGCGTTAGCAATCATGGCTGAAGCCTATGGGAAATTAGGTCAGAATGAGTTAAAGCAGCACGTATTGATGGTGATGAAAGCCAATTACCCCGACAACGAAATGTTGAAACAGGATTGATTTTTTGACACGAAGCCCCTTGTGGGGCTTCGTTGTTTCGCACTTTCGAATCGTTTTTCCAGCAAGTGGCAGATTCTGTCGAAACTTTCCCCACTGAACCGCCAGCGAGTGACCATTTGGCTGCATGGGCATTACCAGCGAACCCTGTAATAGTGCGGTTTTCAAGCGATCGCTGAGTAATATCTGAGGTTACGGATAAAACTTGCTCAAATGCGCGATGTTTTGAAATATTTAATAGAAAATTGTTGACTCAAATCGGCAAAAGCCGTTTAATGCACGCCGTTGCCCGAATAGCTCAGTCGGTAGAGCAGCGGATTGAAAATCCGCGTGTCCCTGGTTCGATTCCGGGTTCGGGCACCACCTTGATTTTCAAGGTGTTCAGCTAACTAGAAATACGTAGCCGTACAGTGCAGGTGTGGTGGAATTGGTAGACACGCCAGCTTCAGGTGCTGGTGCCCTTACGGGCGTGGAAGTTCAAGTCTTCTCACCTGTACCAACTACGAAAATTGAGTTATGCTGAAATTCACTCTGTGATGTGCAGGTGTGGTGGAATTGGTAGACACGCCAGCTTCAGGTGCTGGTGCCCTTACGGGCGTGGAAGTTCAAGTCTTCTCACCTGTACCAATTCAGAGTGAACAATAAAATATGTCGTGCAGGTGTGGTGGAATTGGTAGACACGCCAGCTTCAGGTGCTGGTGCCCTTACGGGCGTGGAAGTTCAAGTCTTCTCACCTGTACCAATATTTAAAACCTCGTTTAACGAGGTTTTTTTGTGCCTGAATTTTGCCATCCGCTGGCAAAATTGGTTCATAGTTCCGTCAATCACACGCGAAATTGTCCGACCACCTGTTGTAGTTCATTTACCTTTTCCCGCACCTCTTCGGAAGCAGTGGCATTGGCTTCCGCTGCCTGAGCTGATAATTCAGCAATATCCCGAATAGCAATCACATTACGATTGACCTCTGCGGCGACAGTGCTCTGCTCCTCAATAGCGGCCGCTATCTGAGTATTCATATCCATGATGTCTGTCACATCGTCAGTGATCTTACCCAATAAGCTGCCAGCATTGGCTGCCTGTTGTGCGCTATCACTGCCCTGCCGCTGGCTGAGTTCCATCGCATTGACAATACTCTGAGTCCGATTTTGTAATGTGGTGATAATCCCAGCTATCTCTGCAGTAGATTCCTGAGTACGCATGGCTAAACTGCGCACTTCATCAGCTACCACCGCAAAACCACGGCCTTGATCACCAGCCCGAGCCGCCTCAATCGCGGCATTTAGCGCCAACAGGTTGGTTTGCTCCGCAATTCCACGGATCACTGACAGCACATTACCTATGGTATGACTGTCTACTTCTAACTGCTGCACTACCTCAGCTGACTGATTAAGCTGACTGGCCAAGGCTTGGATCTGGCGAATGCTTTCTTCTACTTCCTGACGACCTTTTTCAGCATTGAGGTGAGTAGATTCTGCCTTTGCGGCCGCCTCCTCGGTGTTTTTAGCAATACCGTCAATCGTCGTCCCCATTTCAGTGACAGCCGTTGCTACCTGATCGGTTTCTTGCAACTGACGACTCACACTTTCAGATGCTTGTATGGCATTTTCGGCCAGTTCATGACTGGCACCACTCATAGTATTGGTCGCCGCCATCACCTGTCGAATAACCTGCTGGAAACTCGCCACCATATTGTTAAACGAGTTGCCAATTAACGCTAATTCATCATTGCTGTGAGCGGTGCAGCGTAATGACAAATCTTTATGTTGTTCTATCTCAGTAATGGTTTTAGTAATGCTCTCCACTGGTCGCATAATACTGCGAATAATCAACCAGGTGGCCCAGGACACCGCCACAATAATAAAGGAGAAACAGATCACGCCCCACCAAAAGGTACTTTGCTTCTCGGCGTCAATACGTGCCTGCGTCTGTGCCAAAAGCTGTGAGGAAGCGTCTTCTGTCGCCGCAACCGCACTTCTCAGCTCCGCCATTTTGCCGGATTTTTCGTCCAACCCCATTTGCTGTTCAGCCTCCACTAATGCCAGAAATGAACTACGATACTCATCCATTAATTTGGCTATCTGGGATTGGACATCAGCGCTTAACGCTGAATCTGCCAGTGTCTGCTGAAATGCCGTGAAGTTGCCTTTAAAGGTATCGACATATTTCATTTCCCGCCGCAACATAAAATCCTTTTCATTGCGTCGCAACTGCAACATCATCACCAGCAACGGTGCGTTATTATGTTGCTTAACTAGGCTTTCCACATTATGGACAGCATCACGCAATTTACCGTACAAACCTGAGGTTGGTGTAAGCCCTATTTGTTGTTGTAACGTCACCACATCACTGAACAGTTTGGAGTAGCGGTTAACGGCACTATCTAAGGTCGCAACCGCAGTGGTGTCTATGTCATGTTGCTTGGAAATAACACGCAATTGTTCCGCCACTGGTAACAGGCTTTTTTCAGTTTGCTGATGCAGCTCAACATATTTCATGTCCAGTCGACTAAAAAAGTCCTTTTCGTGTTTACGTAGGGTAAGCACTTTATTTTCTAACTGCAGCACTAGCTGCTGCCCTTGAGAAAGCTGCTCCTGCACCACACCGGAATATTCCTTTATGATGAAGATGATAATCAGTGAGCCAACAGACAACGCTGCGCTTAACAACAATTTATTACGGATCAGCATAGCGAAAAGCTCTCCTAGGGCAGATTAACAACTGACTAACTGAAAAGTAGTTCACCTGCACCAACAGTGCTAGGTAATCAACACAATCTTATCGACTTGACGGGCTAACTTGCATACACATGATGATAATCCGCTTTTTACTACTTTTAATGTTTTGCCAAAAAAATTACGTCATCATTCAAACCTTTTGCTAACGCCACAATGTCATATAAGTAACTTTTAACAATAACGAGCAAGGAAGTGCCGTGGATGCCAGAAGCAATGGGGAACTGACAGCAGTTTTCACTGTGGATGAGACAGAAAGGCAGCTAATCCAGCGTGCGCGTCTAGGTGACAAGATGGCATTTGCTGAAATCTACCGCCTGCACCACCAACGGGTATACGCATTATGTCTGCGTTTAGCTGGCCAATCCTCGCTAGCGGAAGAGATAACACAAGATTGCTTTATCCGGCTATGGGAAAAACTTGATCAGTTCCGTGGTGACAGTAAGTTCAGCACCTGGTTGCATAGTCTTAGCGTTAACCAAGCGCTGACCAGTCTAAAAAAACATCGCAGTTTCTGGGCGCGATTTCTGCCACTATCCGACGGTAGTGCCGAAACATGCAGTGATGGCACAGAAATCCCAGACACCTCGTTACTGGATAAAAAGATTATGCAGTTACCAGAAAGAGCAAGGATTGTTTTTGTGCTGTTTGCCATCGAAGGCTACAGCCATGAAGAGATAGCCGCGCTGATGCACACCACGGCAGGCACCAGCAAAGCACAGTATCACAGAGCGAAAGCATTGCTTAAGGAGATGTTGTCATGAGCAAGCCGTCACTTGATGAGATGATTGAACAGTTGCCAAAAGAGCTATCACCGCAACACGATTTGTGGCCAGCAATCGCCCGCCGTCTAGACACGGCACCAGTCCGTCACCGCGGCTGGCACAGCTCGTGGAAGCAGTTTGCCGTTGCCTGCAGTCTACTGTTACTAGGTGGGTTTGGCTATCGCTTGTGGTTTTCTGAGCAACAAGCCGTCAGTGACCCGCAAATGCTGGCAATGATGGCACAACTGCGGCAACAGCATGAACAACAGGTGAATTTCATTGAAAAAAACAGTCATTTTAACCAGTGGCAACATGCCAGCCTGACAGCGCCATTAAGCCGTGGCGTTGATGAACTGCGCACCGCCTCAGATCAGATATATCAGGCACTACAAAAAGACCCCAAAGACCAACAGTTGTGGCAACTCTGGATCTGGGCACAGCAACGAGAAATCGAATTACTGACTCAAGGCCAGCAACTGCCGGAAAAAATGTACGCAGAGAAAAAAGGAACCCGCATATGAAACAGTCTTACGTCGCTTTAACGCTACTCACCTTAGCCATTTTCACCAGTCCTTGGGGGATGGCAGCGGAGCAAGTAGACAAGAGTGCCCAGTTAACTCCCGGCAGTAAACTGGACATCCGCATTCAGCGCGGGGATGTAAAAGTCCATGGCTGGGACAAAGCGGAAGTCGCCATCAAGGGTAGCTTGGATGATCTTAGTCAAGGACTCATATTCGCTCAGTATGGCGGTAGCTTTGTGATTGAAGACAAGATGCCAATCAGCTACTCCAGCCATGAAGAGAAAGGCTCAAATCTGCAGATCTATCTGCCCACGAAAGTGATTGTCAAAATAAAAGGCGTATCAACCAATTATGCATTGGACAGCATCAATGGTGAGGTGACCACCGGCAATATCAGCGGTGATATCAAAAGCAATGCGCTACAGGGAGAACTGACCGTAAAGACCGTTTCTGGCAATATCACTGTCCGCAATAACAGTGGCAATATCCGGCTGGAAACGGTTTCTGGGGATATCGATGATGAAGGCAGCAGCGGCACCATCAGCTATCGGCTGGTCAGTGGCGATTTGACTGCCGACAGTCAAGCCAACAAAATTGCTGCGGATCTGGTATCGGGCTCGGCGAAACTACAATTACAGCAAGTCGATAGTCTCAACCTGCGCAGTGTCAGTGGTGATTTGACTGTCAGGTTGAAATCGTTGGAAACCAAGGCGCAACTGGATAGTGTCAATGCCGATATCGATCTGATATTTGATGGCATGCCCGATGCGGAATTCAACATTAATGGCGGTCCTGGAGGCAAAATTCATAACGAGCTGACGGATGCCAAACCAGTTACCACCAAATATATGCGTAGCGAAGTGCTGAAGTTTCAGACTGGATCAGGCAAGGCTGATGTGAATATCACCACTATTAGTGGCGATATTAAGGTAAAACAGCAGTAATGATTAGCGTCTGACAGAGGCTATTTCTGCCTCTGTCAGCGCACGCCATTCACCCGGTGCCAAATCAGGATCTAGCTCAATCTCACCCACCGCTTCCCGATGTAACCCCAACACTTTATTACCGACTGCCGCGAACATGCGCTTCACCTGATGGTACTTACCTTCGCAGATGGTCAGTAACACTTCAGTTGCCGACAACCTTTGCAATACCGCAGGAAGTGTCAGCTCAAACTCACCATGCAATTGCACCCCGGCGGCAAACTGTGCCTCAGCCGTATCAATCAGCGGTTCAGCTAACTGTACCCGGTAACGTTTACCGCAGGTTTTCTTAGGAGATGTCACACAATGTGACCACTGTCCATCATCCGTCAGCAGCACCAACCCCGTGGTATCAGCGTCCAAACGCCCGGCGATGTGCAACAGATCCGCCCGCGGTATATCCAGCAAGCTAAGCACTGACGGATAATATTCATCGATAGTGGAACATAGCGTATCTTGCGGCTTATTCAGCATCAGATAACGAGTCCCCGGCAACGTCAACGGCTCCCCCGCCAACGTCACTTCCATCCCCGACGCCACCTTGAAACCCGCATCTTTCACCAACACGGCATCTACCGCCACATCGCCGCGATGCAACGCTTTCTTTGCCAGAGTTCGGGTCAATCCGGTGGCATCACAGATGAATTTATCAAGCCGCACTTTTACTGTCCTTATGACTACTGAAACGCGGCCATTATCGGTGATCGCCGATGAGCTACCAAGCGATATTGTGTTGTGACTAACGCCCGTATGTAAATTTTGCTTACACATCACCCGCGTATTACTCTGCGCAGTGGCTTGAGAGTATGTGTAAACAAGCTTTAACATAATCCGTCACGCTGCGACCATCAGCCTTGCTATGGTGTGCGGTAATAACTATGTCGGCATACCGACACCTATTGAGCACTCCAACGACTGAGAGTGAAAGGAATCCATATGAGAAAAATCCTCATTGGCGGCTTATGTGCCACCATGATTGCCGGTCTGGCCGCTTGTAATGACAAACAGACTGAGACCAAGACTGCAGAAGCAGCTAAACCACAGACAACTCAAACCGCCACTGCCGCTGCAGTCTCCAAAGCACTGGGTTCCGGTATCGATTTTGCCAACTTCGATAAGTCTGTACGTCCACAAGACGATTTCTACAGTTATGTCAACGGCACCTGGATCAAGAATACTGAAATCCCAGCTGACCGTACCAGCACTGGCGCATTCTATGATTTGCGCGAAAAATCCCGTGACGACATTAAAGCTATTATTGAAGAAGTTGCCGCTCAGAAAGATCTGAAAGCGGGCACAGACGAGCAAAAAGTCGCCGATCTGTATCGCGCCTTTATGGACACCACCACCCTCAACCAACTGGGTATCGACCCATTGAAACCCGAGCTAGCAAAAATTGATGCTATCGGTAACAAAGATCAGCTGATGGCCTATTTTGGCAGCAGCCAGATCATCGGTGGCGGTACGCCAATGGCATTTTATGTGGATGTTGATGCCAAAGATTCCACTCGTTATGCCACTCACATCTGGCAATATGGCTTGAGTCTGCCAGAAAAAGATTACTACTTTAACGATGCGGAACGTTTTGTAAAAATCCGTGAAGCGTTTGTGGAACACATGCGCAAGATGTTTAAGCTGGCTGGTTTTGAACAACCACGTAAGAGCGCAGAAGCGATTATGAAGCTGGAAACCGCGATCGCTAAGGACCACTGGGACGTGGTTGCTAGCCGCGACAGCACCAAAACCTATAATAAATATGCACTGAAAGACTTAGCAGAACTGGCCCCCGGCGTTGACTGGAATGCCTATCTGACTGCATTAGGTGCCGATAAGCAGGCTGACATCATCATCAACCAACCAAGCTATGTCACTGGTCTGGCCAAAATCATCAATGACACAGATCTGGCTACTTGGAAAACCTATCTGCGATGGCATCTGCTCACCAGCTTTGCCGGTGATCTGGGTGAAGCATTTGATAATGAGAACTTTGATTTCTATTCCCGCATTCTCAACGGTCAGGAAGAACAGCAACCGCGCTGGAAGCGTGGCGTTAGCAAGGTCAACAGCCTGTTGGGCGAAGTGGTTGGCAAGGTGTATGTGAAGCGTCACTTTACTCCAGAAGCCAAAGCACGCATGGAGCAACTGGTTGAAAATCTGCGCCAAGCTTATGCTGATAGCGTAGATGAACTGGACTGGATGACACCAGAAACCAAAGCAGCAGCCAAAGCCAAACTGGCAAAATTTAATCCAAAAATTGGCTATCCCAACAAATGGGAAGATTATAGCCAACTGACCATCAGCGCTACCGATCTAGTGGGTGACGAAATGCGCGCTGGCGAAGTTGAACATCAGAAAGATCTGAAAAAACTGAACAGCCCCATCGATCGCGACGAGTGGCATATGACGCCACAAACTGTGAACGCCTACTATAACCCGACCATGAATGAAATCGTGTTCCCGGCCGCAATTCTGCAACCTCCATTCTTTAACATGGAAGCTGACGATGCGGTTAACTACGGCGGTATCGGCGCAGTGATTGGTCATGAAATGGGTCATGGATTTGATGACCAAGGCGCCAAGTTTGATGGTGACGGCAACATGCGCGACTGGTGGACCCAGAAAGATTTGGATGCGTTCCATGCTAAGACCAAAGCACTGGTAGCCCAATACAACGGTTACTATGTATTCCCAGATCTGCACGTCAATGGCGAGCTGACCTTGGGTGAAAACATTGGTGACCTGTCAGGCGTAACCATTGCTTATAAAGCCTATAAAAAGTCACTGGAAGGCAAAGAAGCGCCTGTGATTGATGGTCTGAGTGGCGATCAACGTTTCTTTATCGGTTTTGCGCAAATCTGGCGTGCCAAAGTGAAAGAGGAAGCGCTGCGTAACCGCGTAGCCACTGATCCACACTCACCGGCCAAGTTCCGCGCTATTGGTTCACTGGAAAACATGCCGCAGTTCTATGCCACCTTTGATGTAAAACCGGGTGATGCCATGTATCTGGAACCCGCTAACCGCGTGAAAATCTGGTAAGTAGACCAGTTCAGTAACATAGGGCACCTGCGGGTGCCTTATTTTTTGACTCAGATGCCCTTGTGCCGAGACAGTAAGCCGCTATACTCTCGCAGCATTGCCGCCTCGGTTTTATGTCGCTTTGGAGATGTGCCATGCATGACATTATTGAACAACTTCAGCAATTGAATCAGCCAGTTCCCGTTCCTTTAGAGTTGCCTGAATTTGACGATATTGTCGATGTGGAAGAACAGCTACTGTTGCCGTTGCCCGCCGATCTTAAAGAATATCTGCTAGAAGTCAGCAATGTTATCGTTGGTAGCCTAGAACCGGTTACCGCAGTCGACCCGCATTCGCATACCTATCTGCCGGAAGTTGCCGCCTATGCCTGGTCCATCGGCTTACCTCGTTATCTGGTGCCCATCTGCCAGCTAGGCGACAGTTTTTACTGCATGGATGAAGAGGGACTGGTGTATTTCTGGGAAGACGGTCACCTAGATGAAGATGACTACTGGGAATCATTCTGGCACTGGGCCGAAGAAGTATGGCTGCCAAGTTAATCCCAAGTTACCACGCCTGTTAATCCTACTCACGGAACCTATTTATGTCTGCTTACCCGCTGAATCCTATTGAATTTCGCGCTTTACGTTGGTCGCTTGGCCTGGATGAAGCACTTGCCGCACAACTGCTGAAAGTTAGCGTTGAAACCCTCAAGCAATGGGAGGATGGCAGCCAACCCATCACGGAATTGGCACAAAAACAGTTACTGGATATTGATGACATCATTGAAATGCAGGTACTCAATACCTGTGATGGCATTGAAGCAATGTTCAAGAAGGAACCGAAGCGAAGACTGGCCTTTGTGGTATATCCATCGCAAGCAATATATACCCAATACAACCCAGAATTTCTCAGTTCATTACCACTGACTGAACTCTACACCACCGCCGCCTGGCGCATCAAAAAAGAGTGTAAGCTGGTGCTGGAGGTTGAGATCGCCCTAGTGCCGCTGGACGTTGATTCCTACAAAGCCTTCCGCGAACAAGCTGGACTTGGCGAGAGCCGCGAAAGCCGGGCAAAATGGGCTGCCAGCCAACTGTCATAACCACAGCGGCGCGGTTATCTGCGCCGTAATATTAACCGATCGTTTGTATAGTCATGTCATCATCAGCAACGAATGTCATGATTGCGCGGGATCACTTGCGATCTGCGGGGTGATTAACACCATCAACGATCGGAACATCTCCCATCTTGAGCGGATTAATGCCTTCAAGGCAAGCCACGTTGAAACCATATTGCGACGGATTTGAGCGGCGCTGATGGTGTGTATAAATACCGCAGTTAGCACAAAAATAATGCTTTGCCGTTTTGGTATTAAATTGATAGAGCTTTAGGTACTCATGACCTTTAAGGATATGGATACCAGCAAGTGGCACCGACGCAACAATGGCGCCTCGGCGGCGACAAAACGAACAATCACAACGTCTTACATCAACTAATCCATCGGGGAGTGACAGTTCCAACTCAACCGCGCCACAATGGCAAGTTGCTCTGTGTTTTGGTTTAATCTGCACGCCATCAACTTCTTTGATATTTGTCAGCATAAACTCTCCTTACAGCATATAGCGTTCGCGACACAGTAGATTTAGAAAATTTGTCCCAAACCCAACACTATCAGATGTCTATTTATCGATACTTCTAGACTTCTGGTCTCCTCAGCAATTTTTACCCATTGGTCATTTCAATGCACTGCAAACCACCTGTCAAATCCAAAAAATTCCCCGTGGCAAAAGATGATTTTTCAGAGGCTAACCAATAAATAGCCGCGGCAACTTCATCAGGTAAACCGCCTCGCTGCATTGGAATTTTACTCTTTAGCCTGTCAATACGATTAGGCTCGCCCCCGTCAGCATGCATATCTGTATAAATCAATCCAGGACGTACACAATTAACCCTTATACCTTCCGCAGCCACTTCCAGCGACAGACCTTTTGTTAATGTGTCGATTGCGCCTTTCGATGCCGCGTAATCAATGTATTCATTAGGTGAGCCTGTTCGAGCGGCTCCCGAAGAAACATTTACAATGACACCGCCCAAACCACCACGACGAGTGGACATTCGTTTTACCGCTTCACGGCAGCACAGGAAGTAACTCGTCACATTATTGACCAGAATTGAGTTGATTCTATCTGCACTCATTTCCTCTAGGCGCGTCTGTTGCTTTAATATCCCCGCATTGTTTACAAGTACAGAGATAGCGCCAAGCTCGCGGTCGACAATTTCAAACATACGAAGCACATCAATTTCTTTGGAAACATCCGCTTGAAGTAAAATACAATGACCACCTAACGCTTTGATTTCTTGAGCTAACGTATTCGCAGTCTCAGCATTAGATTTATAGTTAATGCATACGGCGTAACCATTTTGAGCAAAAATTTTTGCGGTAGCGGCCCCAATCCCTCGGCCACCACCAGTCACAATTGCCACTTTTTGATTGCTCATTTTCTATCCTCTTAAAGCTGAATTCGAAATGGTGCATAACGTGCTAAACAGCGGGAACCCAGAACGCAGTGAGTGGTTTTCCACTGTTCTCACTCACTGGTTATATTGCGTTATCAAATTCACCACATTTACCACGATTCATCTGAAAGTTCGATTCTTAGTCTTCCTCAAGTAACAATTAGAGCTACGTCATTATCCACAACAAAAAGCGGAATGGCAGTGCGGTCTACATATATTGAGCAAGCACTTAGCGTTGCTTGTGAGCCCCACTTTATCAGTCAATCCAACCCATGATGAGCCACCACAGATAATCAAGAGGCATCAATATAGTGATGGTAGCGATAGCAAGTGGGATTGTTATTCTCAAAAGTTTTGGTAAAGGTTCTCTCGATAATTGCATAGCGACAATCAATGGCCCAACTTGATACGGAAATATTACTGTTGAGAATCCAACGACTTGTGTCATAAGTACCGCGGGGACAGAAAAACCTATGGACTGAGCTAAATCGGCCGCCATTGGCGTTAATACCGTAGGTACGCCGGGAATGGTCGCAATAAGCCCAACAAGCGTGGAAATCATCGACAACGCCATAAAACTTAAAAACGGCGTGTTCGAGCTATCAGGTAAAATGTAATGGAATAGCTTTCCCATAGAGGTTCCTATTCCAGAGTCATTGACTAATGCTCCAAGCCCCAGCGCCGCAGCAACAAATACCACGGTACTGAAATCTATAGCGCTATTAAATGCCTTGGGATCAACAACACCCCATCTGGGCATCAGCAGCAAAATCGCCACCACAAGGCCTACCCACGCAGGATTGATCCCATGTATTGAATCTGTCATCCAAAACAATAACGTTATGCCTAACAAAAGTCCTACCTGCTTTTGACGCCGACTGTTTAACTCGTTTTCCTCATCTGGGTATTGGTCAAAAGGGGCACACTGGGTAACTTGAGCAGGGAACACCTTAATGACTATCCATATGAGCAGTATTGATTTCAAAATCCCTAACACAGGGAAATGCAACAGGAGATATTCTGTATAGCCGAAATGGATGTGAAATAAATTCTCACTCGCGCCAGCAAGGATCATATTGGGAATGTTGGCTGGCAAAATGGCAAAACTCGGCATATTGCACGCTATTGCCAATGAAGTGGCAATCCCTAATCGGCCATTACTGCCTTTAGCAAAACCTATTTTATCTGCCAAGGCCATGCCGATGGGGAGTAATACTACCGCGCGCCCAACTGAGGATGGCATGACAAAACCAAGCAGCACGGCAGTCACAACTAGCCCGGTGATTAATTGGGGGTAACTGGCTGTTATATGAGGTGCAATATATGATGCGATCCGTTCGCCTAAACCGGAGACAGAGATAGCCGAGCCAATGACGAACCCGGATATAATGAGCCACACCGCCGTTGAACCAAACCCAGAGAACAATAGATCTGGCCGAATTACGTTAAACACTGTTGCAAAGGCGAAAAATAGCAATCCGGTAAGAAATGGAGGTAGAAATCCTGAACTCCACAAGACCAACGTTACAATGACAATTGCGGCACTACGCAGAAATGTCACTGAATAGCCAGAAATCGGGTAAATACTAATAAATATTGCAAAAGCGATGGTTAACGCTACAAGGAAGGTTTTTAGGCTAAATTTATTCGCCATAGAGTGAGATCCAGTTAGGCAGTTGCAAAACATCTATGAGTTTTTAAGATATCCGATAGTTTATGACGGGTTAATAGCCAAATATGACAAATGATATTCTCAATACGTCAATGCAGTTCCCCAGCGACGTTGCATATATCCTAGATGCGTCGCAACCAGTCTTGTCCCATAAACGCAGTATGCAAGCAGAATCAGGTATTGTTCCTCACGCTCATCCAAGGGGACAGCTACTTTGGGCGGTGGAAGGTATTCTACGTATCACCAGCGAAAACGCCGTATGGGTGGTTCCATCGACTCATGCAGTTTGGATCCCTGGAAATGTGTACCATCAGGTGAGTGGAGAGACGGCAGCGCAAACGCGTAACATATATGTAGACCCTAGTTACACTGTTCGGGACGGGGAGAAATCAATCACCATGCTAGAAATGAGCCCATTGATGCGTGAACTGATTTTGAAACTCACGGAAAGCAATGCCTCTATGAGTAAAAGCCGTATTCAGCGATTAGGTTGGGTGGTATTAGATGAGTTGGACGTAATGAAATCGTTCCTGCTATATCTCCCAGCGGGCAACGATCCCCGCTTAAAAAAGCTTATAAGCAATATCGTCAATAACCCTTCACAATCATTGGCGTTATCAACATTAGCGCACGACGTTGGTGCCAGTGTACGAACTATTGAACGTCTTTTTAAAGCGGAGACTGGTATGAATTATCGCCAATGGCGCAGTCGTTTTCGATTGATGCACGCTCTTGATAATGTCATCCATGGCTCAAATACGACGATGATCGCCCATGAACTAGGATACAAGAGCGTTAGCAGTTTTATTGTTGCCTTTAAACGTCTTTTTGGCTGCACGCCCCAAGATTATCTCTTGCATAAAAACTAATCGTGCAATTACAGACATCTCCGGTTTTCCCTCGGCGCTGCGATATAACGTTTCACTGTCACTAAATTATCAAGGCAAACTGTTTTAAACATCTATGTCCTACAGCATTTGGGTTTTCTGCACGGCAGATACAAACCTCGAGGATTGAGTAAGGTGAAAGACAAATTTTCAAGTTTGTTAGCACGAGGCTGGGAGAGCCAAGCTGGAATGGCTTTCAAGGATAGAAAGCTGTGAATTCTGAGTGTAGCCATTTTCAGTATAAAGCCGAGGAGTTTTTAGCAACGAGAGTGGCCCACGAAAAAAGGGACCGTTACCGGCCCCTTTTACTTTCGACGTTGATGTAGTTTTGCATACTACTTATGCAGTGGCGGCCGCTGGCCTGGCGTCCTCCACAGCATGGCGTAAGCGAGCTTTCATCTCGCTGTAGACCTGTGCCGCATAATTCTCTGCCCAGGTCTGATCCTCGATAGCACTGACGTTAGCCGCACAGTACTTGGTTTCTGGCGTTTTTGAGGTGGGATCCAGGTTGTCCTGGGTCAACTCATTGCAGGCGCCAATCCACCATTGATAGGTCATATAAACAGCACCACGATTGATGCGGTCGCTGACATTAGCGCGGCTGATCACCTTACCGCGCCGCGATGCGACCCACACCAGTTGTTGATCTTTGATGCCGAGTGCCAGCGCATCTTCAGGATTGATGTTGACCAGCCCCGGTTCGTCTGCCAGTGTTTTCAGTGCTGCACAGTTACCGGTCATAGAACGGCAAGAATAGTGCCCCACTTCGCGCACGGTACACAGTACCAGCGGGAACTCTTCATCGGTCAGTTCCGCGGGTTTGCGCCAGTGTGTTGCAAACAACTGCCCTTTGCCGCTAGGTGTGGCAAATTTGTTGTCGGTATACAGCAGCGGCGTGCCGGGATGATCCAGTGTTGGACAAGGCCACTGTATATGGCCGAATTCCCCCATTTTTTCGTAAGTAACGCCGTAATACAGTGGGCACAACTCACGCAATTCATCCCAAATCTGCTGGTTATTGTCATAGTGCATTGGGTAGCCCATTTCAGTGGCAATCAATGAAATGATGTCCCAATCACGCTTGACGTTATATTTAGGCTCAATGGCTTTCTCGAACCGTTGGAACCCACGGTCGGCACAGGTAAATACCCCACCGTGCTCACCCCAGGAAGTGGCGGGCAGAATCACATCCGCGGCTTCAGCAGTTTTGGTCATGAAAATGTCCTGTACTACCAGAAAATCCAGCGCATCTATCCCTTTGCGCACCAGGCTCAAATCAGCCTCGGTCTGCAATGGATCTTCACCCATGATGTAATAGGCTTTGACCTTACCTTCTAGCGCCAGATGAGGTACGTCTGTAATGCGAACCCCTACTTCCTTATCCATAGACTCAGGATCGATACCCCATGCCTTGGCAAATTTGGCACGGACAGCCGCATCGGTGACTTTCTGATAGCCGGGGAATAAGTCCGGCAAGACGCCCATGTCGCAGCCACCCTGCACATTATTCTGACCACGTACAGGAGCCACACCCGCACCATGACGGCCTAGGTTACCGGTGAGCAGTGCCAGTGTGGACAGGCTCTTAACTGTCTCGGTGCCCTGACCGAACTGGGTAACCCCCATGCCCCAACAGATCACTGAAGAGGGAGAGGAAGCATAGGTGTGCATTGCCTGGCGAACTTCTTGGGCACTGACGCCGGTAATGGCTTCAACTTTCTCAGGAGCATAGTCTTTGACCACATTCCACAAGCTGTCGAAACCTTCGGTGTATTTTGCGACATAGTCCTTGTTGTAGAGGTTTTCCTCCAGCAGGGTATAGATGAAAGCGTTGACCATCACCACATTACAACCGTTGTTCAGTTGCAGATGTTGGTCAGCAATACGGGCGGCTTCAATGCGCCGAGGATCGCACACAATGATCTTGGCTCCATTCTGTTTGGCCTTCACAATACGGCGGGCAACAATCGGATGAGAATCGGCACTGTTGTAACCAAAGATCAGCAGACATTTAGCCTGTTCCAGATCTTCGATGGAAACGCTCATGGCACCATTGCCTAAGGTTTCACGTAGCCCGGCAACAGACGGGCCGTGACACACGCGAGCACAGCAGTCAACATTATTGCTGCCAAGCACCGCACGGGTGAACTTCTGCATCACATAATTGGTTTCATTACCAGTGCCGCGGGAAGACCCTGTGGTCATAATGGCGCGGGCGCCGTGTTTTGCCTTGATTTCGGCAAAACGTTTGGCAACGTATTTGATGACTTCATCCCAGGATACTGTCTCAAATGGGCCACCTTTTTCACGGCGGATCATCGGCTCGCGCAGGCGGGGAGTCAGCAGTTTAGTATCGTTGAGGAAATCCCAGCCATAGTAACCTTTAAGACATAGTTCGCTTTGGTTGGTGGCACCTGCGGCTGCTTCTGCACGGATAATACGGCCGTTATCCACCACCAGTTTCATTTTGCAACCCGCACCGCAGTACGGACAGACTGTTGTCACTTTTTCCATTGTTTCTCTACCTTTAGAAGTACTAAACACAGAACCCTGCACCGTTATCCAGTGCGGTACGTCTGCGTTTATCTGCACTCAGCATTGCCAAATCGTCACGATCGACACATCTGAGCGCCGCGGTCGGACAAACCTCGATACAGGCCGGGCCTTCTGGGCGGTCGTAGCAAAGGTCGCATTTGTTTGCCTGGGCTCTTTCCCTCAGGACATTGACGGCTGCGCCTGTGTTGCGCACTACCGGGTAGGTCACCACTTCCATCGCACCGTACGGACAAGCCACCACACAAGTTTTGCAACCGATACAACGTTCCTGCTGTACCTGTACAAAACCGTGGGCGCGGCGGATGGCATTATTTGGGCAGACATTGGCGCAAGGGGCATCTTCGCATTGCCGACATTGCGTCGCAGTGCTGATAGTCGCCCCTTTTACAACATGGATCCTCGGGGTAAAATTTATCGCACTGAGTGCGGTAACATCCCCGTCTGCACGGTGCGCAACGGCACAGGCCACCTCACACGTACGGCAGCCAATACATTTGTTAGCATCGGCAAGAATAAAGCTGTTCATAGTACTCTCCAGTTGTATACAAGCGTTAAGTCCCTGTTCTCGCAAAGCGTCTTGTCATACATTGGTTTAGTACACATAAACCATGCCAAATATTTTTATAGTTAAAATACAAATAGTTATAAATTTTGTGGCAGACTATTCTAGTTAAAAACCACAATTTCGTCATGTCATTTCGACAAAACTGTCGAAAGTGTCGGACACAAAACAGCCGTAGCTGACGGCGTCAGCTACCAGAGTTTGCAACAGATAAGCTAAGGGAGAGAGACAGCCCCGGCTGGAGCTGTCTGCTAAGAAGTTAAAGCACCTGGCTGTGAGCGGCGTGTTTCTCGCGCCAAATACCAGCATAGATCAACAGCAAGCCAGCTACAGCATAACTGGCGGTAAATGTTACCACCGCCGACCAACCACCATGTTGCCAAAACCAACCACCGACAGAGCCTGAAATACTCGACCCCAGATAGTAGAACAGTAAATAAAGTGACGATGCATGGCCTTTAGCGCTTTTGGCCGCGGCCCCCACCGCACTGCTGGCCACAGAATGGCCAACAAAGAAACCGGTGGTGACCAACGCCACACCGCAGATAATTCCGATAATCGGTGTCATCAAGGTTAGCAGTGCGCCTGCCAGCATCAGCATAAATGCGGCAATCAACAACGGTGTTCTACCGTAACGATCGGCCAAACTGCCCGCCATTGAAGACGAAACAATCCCAAAAGCAAATGCCAGAAAGATAAAGCTCACTTGCGTCTGGTTAAAGCCGTAAGGCTCTGCCGTCAAGCGGAAGGTTGAATAATTGAACAAGGTGACAAATATGCTGATCAGCATAAAGCCTATGACATACAGCTTGATCAACTTGAGATCCTGCAAGTGCATTTTCCACGATTGCAGATGATAATTCAGGTTCAATCCGGGTTTCCTGACAAAGTGTCGCGATGCGGGCAACAACAGCAAAAAGCCTATGGCAGATAACAAACAGAGGGCGCCAAGTACCCCCATGGCTACACGCCAAGAGGCAATTTCGGTCAGCAACCCCATGCTGACTCGGCCCATCATGGCACCAAATGCCACCCCGCCAACGTACAGCCCCATGGCTTTACCCAAATCTTTTGGGTCTATCTCTTCGGCCAACCAGGCCATTGCCACGGCGGGAACACCACCCAATACTAGCCCTTCTAGCGAGCGGGCTAGCAACACGCCATGCCATTCAGGCAATACGGCCACCACACAGTTCAATAGTGCCGCTAACGCCATAGAACAAAACATCAATCCGCGCCGCCCCATTGCCTGAGAAAACGCACCGGCTAACACGATGGCAAATGACAGAAATCCCGTTGTCACTGACAATGCCAGCGAACTCTGCGTGGGGCTGATACCAAAACTGTTGGCAAAATCCGGCAACAATGGTTGCACACAATAAATCAGCGAAAAGCTAGCAAACCCCGCCAGAAACAAAGCAATACCGGCACGAGTGTATGCTTTAGAACCTTGCTTTATATAGGAGGGGATTTCTTCACTGACAACAGTTTCGGGGCAAGCACTGCGCTTATGAGGCACAGTTAGGGTACGACTATTCATGATATTGATAACGACTTTAACGTTACGGCTGTGAAAGTGATGCCATTTTATTCACCAGAGTTTGATAGTTCTAATATATAATAAATCACATGTTGATATGTTTTAGATATAACAATGGAATTACGCCACATCCGCTACTTTCTGGCGATTGCCGAAGAGAAAAACTTCACCCGCGCGGCGTCCAAGCTGCATATTGCCCAGCCACCACTGAGTCAGCAGATTAAAGATCTGGAATATGAACTGGGCACCCCGTTATTTCATCGCACGCCCCATGGTGCCGAGCTAACCGACGCAGGTGCTGCATTTTTAGAAGCGGTAAAAGTGTTGCCGCTACAGATACGTCAGGCAAAAGAAGCCGCCCAGAAAGCCGCTAAAGGCGAAACCGGAAAGCTACGTTTGGGGGTTACCGGCACCGCCGCACTACACCCGGCAATCCCGGCGGTTATCCGACAATTTCGTCGGCGTTATCCCGAGGTAGAGCTAACCATTGAAGAAGCCAATTCGCTGGCGTTAGCGCAAGGGATGTTAACCGACCGGCTGGATGCGGCGATTCTGCGACCGTCAGACCCCGATCCCAAGACACTGACGATAGAGCATTTTCTGACCGAGCAGTTGGTCATTGCCCTGCCCTCGGCGCACCCATTAGCCCGCGACACCAGTGCCATCAATATGCTGGCATTGCAACAAGAGCCGTTTATTATGACGCCGCGCTCATTGGCGGTCAGTTTGCATGATGCAGTAGTTGCAGTGTGCCAGGCCGCCGGATTTGAACCTATCGAAGGCCAGGCAGCACCACAAATTGCGTCAATATTGTCGATGGTTTCTGCCGAACTGGGGATCTCGCTAGTGCCAGAGTCGATGCGCCAGTTAAGTGTCAAAGGGGTGGTGTTTCGCAGCATTGGCGATACCGCTTCCAAAGTAGAACTGGCAGTTGCCTACCCGAGTCTGCATCCATCGCAGCCAGCCCTAAATTTTGCAGCGGTGGTCAGACAGCAGAAATCCGCCAGAGAAGCCTTGCTGGCGGAATAAATCCAGCGCGACAACACATCTGACTTTTTCTATGCGGGGATTTTCGCCTAAGCTGGATCTTCAGAACAGGAATTTTCTACCCGCTTGAAGGAGTCATGCCATGTCTAGTCACACAAAAACCGCGCAACCTGCATCGTCCTCACAAGAAATCCCGCAAGCGGCCTTTGATTGGTACGATGAATATGCGCATGGCATGATCGACAGACGTGAATTTATGCAACGTCTGGCCGGATTGACGGTATTGGGATTCAACCTGACAACACTGACGGCAGCACTTTTGCCTGATTATGCCTTAGCAGAGCAAGTCAGTTTTAATGACCCGGCCATCAAGGCGAGTTATCAGACATTTGATTCAGCCAAAGGCCACGGTAAAGGCCGCGGATATTTAGTCATGCCACGCGAAGCAACATCCCATTTGCCCGTAGTATTGGTTGTTCACGAGAATCGCGGTTTAAACCCCTATATTGAAGATGTGGTCAGACGCCTAGCTAAGAGTGGTTTTATCGCGTTTGCCCCCGATGCCTTATACCCACTGGGCGGCTATCCCGGGAATGATGATGAAGGCAGAACGATGCAGGCAAATATGGATCAGCACAAGATTGAACAGGATTTTATAGCTGCCGCCCATTATCTCAAATCGCATCCAGCCAGTAACGGTAAGCTCGGCGCAGTGGGTTTCTGTTTCGGAGGCTACATTGTCAATATGCTGGCGGCCACCATTGCCGATGACCTCGCCGCAGCCGTGCCTTTTTATGGCACACCAGCGCCGGAAGAACTGCAATTACAAGTAAAAGGCCCGTTAATGTTACACTTTGCTGAATTGGACAGCCGAGTCAATGCCAGTTGGCCTGGTTATGAAAAAGTCCTCGCGGCCAACAAAGTGACATATCAGGCCTACCTGTATCCCAACGTGAACCACGGTTTCCATAATGACTCTACTGCTCGTTACAATGAGGCCATGGCTGAACTCGCTTGGAGTCGCACTTTGCAGTTTTTTAATCTCAGGCTTAGAAGCACTGACTAGCTCTTGATAATCACCTAATAAAAAACAGCCAAAAGGCTGTTTTTTATTAGGTGCCAAGGACTATTCACCATTGCCGTTTACCGCCGAAACGCTATTCCTGAATCGCACCATAAGTGACGTTCAACAAGCATTTAATCGCTGGAACAGGGGACGCTGCTAACAACTAATGCTCTAGAGTCACGTTATCTTGGAAAACTTAGCTTCTAAAATGGGCTCCCAGAGGAGCCCGAGTCAGAACATAGTCCCTGGCAAATCGGTTATTGCATCTTGTGGAACTTGTCGATACCGAAGGACTTACCTTCAGCGTGACAAGTAGCGCATGATTCAACTGGCAAGTCGGCAGTTGTTGCAACATCATCTAAGACATAGGCACCATTAGACTTGAAGTGTGCTACCGCAGCTTCAGAGATGTGGCACGCATGGCAAGTCTCAGCAACCGGAGTGATATAACCGCCAGTCACCTGGATAGCACGTCTGCCAGAAGTCAGGCCACCATCAGTAGCAAACAACGCGGCACCATCTTTATGGCACACGGTACAATCTGTAGCCGGTGCAGGATAAGGCACTACATCATTACTGTGATAGTAGTGAACAGAAGTTGCCAGATCTTTATTATCAAAGCCGTTGTGGGCACCAGGATAATTGTTGTTATGGCAATCCATACACTGGTCAAAATTGTGAACGCCATGGTGGCCACGCTTGATGTAGTTCATGTCAGAGTGACATGCATTACACTTGGCTTCGGTAACTGTAATACGGTCTGGGTCAACATAACGGGATTTAACAACTGTACCACCGTCAAGGTTGAAGAAACCAACAGTGATGTTTGCACCAATCCAGTCGTCATCACCAAATGACAGATCAGTTTCGGAGCAGCTAACTGCTTTACCCGCTGTGCTCACGCAATACTGCATATCGCCTGACGCATACATAGTGCCGGTTGCCTGAGCATCGGTCACTTCAGTAGACAGTGACAGCACGCCTGCAGAAGCCAGTGTACCGTTGGTCAGTGCTAAACTTACCCCCCAACGATGAACTTCGCCATTGGCATCAATACTACCCAGCAACACTGCAGATTTCTTGATAGCAGCTAGATCAGCAACATCAGCCAAAGGCGCACCATTCAGTGATACCTCAGCGGTTACAGTGACCACTTGATAACCAGGAGTCACAGAAGCAACTTTGCTCGCACCAGTATATTTCACTGTCAGCAGATTAGCGTATTCAGCTTGCTTACCAACTCTGTGAGCCTGTACAGGAGCCAAAGCGCCAGTTGAGTGGCAGGCCGCACACTGTGAGTCATCGGCTTGAGCCAGATTGAATTCAGAGTGTCCAGCACCAGTGGTGAAATTGATGTTGGAGTGACAGCCACCGCAAGCAACACGAGTGGGTTCATCTTTCCAACTGGTCTTACCTTCATCATTGCTGTGACACACAGTACATTCATAGATAGGTGCTGGGTATTTGATTTCAGCCCATTCATCAGTCTGTACCGCCCAACCAGCCAGATGCTCACCAGCATGGATGCGGTGGATCATTGCAGGCAAATCATACACCCAACCTTCAGCAGCTTGCTCTGCAGTAGGCTGAGTTGCAGGGTTGTGACATGCAATACAATTCTTCACGCTCTGATAGTTGTGGTGCGCTTCGATATTGGCCAGATTACCTGTAGTGCCACTTTCACCATGACACTGCTTACAAGCGGCATCAGCAACGGTGTCTTTACCGGTATTGTCTACCAGTGCACCAGTAGCAGGAATGTAATCAAGCGGTGTTGACAGCACTTTATCGTCAATGGCAACACCATCGGCATCAGTCAAGTTATAAACACGCAGGAATACACGATGAGGCGCATTCAAATCATCATTTGGGTTCATGATAGGTGCAGCACCATCATGTGCCCAAGTACCGGTATAAGTACCCGGATTAGCAGGATCTTCTACCAGTGTACAGGCATCGCCGGTGGTACCACGAGAAGTGTAAGTACCATCCAGGGTACAGTACATTGAAGAACTGTTACCAGCGGCAACGCCGTTGTTTACCCAGTACTCAGATGGACCATCGCTGGTAGCGTTGGTCATAGCAGTCACTGAATAAATGGAGACCATGTTCAGTCCAGTCAGAGGTTTTTCCTGACCAGCTTGGTTCTTAGCAGTTGCAGTAAATTTTAAAGCAAAGGCATTACTACCTGCCAGAGTATTGTCGGCAGGAACGATCTCAAAGCTAACATCGCCAGCCTTGTATATAGTGGAGACAACTGAACCAGCATCTTGTCCATTTTGTCCATCTTGGCCATCTTGACCTGGTGTACCTGGTGCGCCATCAACACCGTCTTTCCCGTCGTCGCCATCAAATGTACAGGCAGAAAGCCCGAACAGGCCCAACAGGAATAGTGCTAGCAATGACTTGTTATGATTTTTCATCACTTCATCCCTTGTTTAATTTATTTATCACACACTCAGGACCATGTTGCATAGAAACGACTGACATCTGCTTTCAAATTCATTTCCGGTTCATCATCGGTATAGTCTTTGAATCTCGATGTACGCTTTCCTATATAAGATATCGACCTACATATTTAGCTAAGCATCATCTTTAACGAACACTGTCCTGTCGCATAGACACTATACCTAGTTGTAAGTATATATTTAATTTCCAGATAACTAATTGTGAAGTGAGGAGTAAATTACAG
>NZ_JAFNJD010000052.1:0-32968 GCF_017368415.1 Shewanella sp. 4t3-1-2LB | reverse complement strand
AATTATATTGAGATGTTTTACAACCCGAAACGACAGCATAGTTCCAATGATGGACTATCACCGTTAGAGTATGAACGTCAGTATTTTAATGAGGCTAAAAGTCGTCTAGTGAAGTAGTGGCGATTCACTCTTGAGGGAAACCGACAGCCTTAGCCGTACTGTAGAAATGACGCGGGAAGATCTGCTCTACCTTGTACTTCTTACCTTTAGATGTGGTTAGTCCCATGGCAAGTTTGGCATCGCTAGGATCCAGCCCTCGACCACCAAATGCCGGATACATAGACAAGATGTCATAAAATGGCGTTAGCTGATAACGGCCTTCTGGCCTGATGAAAATGGAGAAGTTTTTAGCATGGCCATCAGTTGCCGCGAGCAACCAGAATAAGACTTGCGCCTTCATAAAGTTGTACCGATCTTGCTCGGCGGTCATAGAGCCTCGCAGAAAATCCATGATTTGTTTAATGCCGGGGCCACCATGGGTTTCATACTTTTTGGCCGAAGGTACGTTAAGCACCTGACAAAAATCCTCTTGAGGCAGCCTCAAAAGCTGCTGTCCATCCGAAGCAAGACGCCTATCAAAACGTTCAACTGCAAGCGCTTTAATATTACCGGTTTTAAGGATTGAGCACTCAGGCACATCTAGGCCAAACGCAGCAGCAAGCTGTGTACAGAGAAACTCATTTTCTACGCTGTCTGAGAGATCGATGCTGTATGAATGCGTTTCAATTTTACCGATTGGCAGTTTAATAATATGGCTGGTGGGCGTCCCCCCCACTGGTAAACACCATTGGCCCAGCCATTTAAGTAAAGCGGTTTTCTCCTGCGCACCAGCAATCGAAATACGGAAATCATCTTCTGACTCAATCATGCCTAGCGGAGCTTGCTGCTGATAACCTGTCAGCACTGCCTGTAAGCTAGTATCGGTAAGAGGCTTATACTGCATTGGCTGACGGGTATCTGGTTGCACACCATGCGGCATTAACTGAATCGCCCCAATGCAATCCATACCAATAGCGGTCAACAGATCAAATGGCTGGTTTGAGTTGGCTTGATAGCGAGCAACGATGCGTTGCCTTATCTCAGAGTTATCCGGTAGAAGGTTGTCAAAAAAGTTATAAACTTCATCGCCTTGATATTCTTGGCGGCGTAAAGGCATTGCCATAGAGATCGGGCGAGCGCCTGCGGTAGCGAGCCATTGTGTATCATATTTAAAATGATGGGCGCCATTGGTGAGCTTAGATAACACGCCAACCAAATAACCATTCATATAAACATCAAGTGAAGGCATTACCATTCTTCCTTCCACGCAGATGCGTTATCTTGCCCCGTTGAAGAGTTGCGAGGCTGGATGGACAACTCAAGCTCTAAGGCTGACAGTAACTTGAAAAATGTCTCCAACTTGGTGGACTCAGGCGACCGCTCAAAGCTAGATACCGTGTCTTGCCGAATCCCAACTTTGTTAGCGACATCTGCCTGTGATTTTTTGTCACTGAGCCGTACATCTTTTAGGTAGGCGCTCAATTGTTGAGTCGTGGTAATTTTCATCGACCTATCCTTATCAAACAGTTCCCATTAAGTTGCTTCTGGTGACACGCTATAACCGTTAAGATAAAGATTACACGCTATAGGCGGTAAGTCAATTTTTAACGCCTATAACAGGTAAAGGGCTATTTACACGCTATCACAGTTAATAACCGATCTACGTGTCACCAGCATGTCGAACGCTGCTATTGGGCCGCACATCCAGCGTATGCGAGTGATTTTACTTGGCAAGCTAGCATCAAGAGCCTTTAGTCATCCTCTGCAAATAGGCTATCAATCTCGTCCCAATCCGGTAATTCGTGACGTTTAGGCGTCATGTCAAACTTCAAGCCAACCGCATCAAGCAAGCGCTCAAGGATGTCGAATGAGCCAGTAAAACGACCATTCTCAATTTCTGACATAGTAACTTTATGAATACCTGTGATCTCTGAAAGGTGCTTCTGCGTTAAACCGAGCACTTTGCGATATTGGCTTACCGTCTTACCTATCGTCTGTCTGCTTGCCATATCAATGCCACCAATTATTAGCTATATGGCTAACATTGTTTGGATGAAATATTGGTAAAGCTATTGGTGTAAAATCTGCCATTAACCAAAATCACGATAACCATTCCAGCTTTCAGGTGAAATTGTCCGTAACCACATATTCAACGCTGCACGTTTTTCATTCCTATATTGACTGCGATTGTAGATGCCTGCGACGCCACTAACGGTGTGCCCAAGCAGATGCTCAACTACGTGACTGTCAGCGGCGGGTACTTGCTCAGGTCATCACTTTCTAAGCTGCCTGTGTGGCAGTGAACGTCTATTTTACTATCGATATAGAAACACCCCCCACGGGCGTGGGGACGACGGCGATCATCTTCACTTCACGACTCGGCAAACGGAAACACCCCCACGGGCGTGGGGACGACTACGTCAGGAAAGCGTGTCTGATATTGGCTAATATCCTTATAAACCTGCTGGCGGGATATGGTAAATTGTTTGACGACCTCGCAGTTGCGCACTGCGCCTTGCCATAGTGCCAACATTTCGATAAATGCCAGCCGTTCCTCGACTAATTGCCTCGCCATTCACTATCCATGTTATTCATCCATAAGCGTTATGGTGTATCAAAAATTTAGAGCATTGTCTTTCTGTATCTGGCCTGGGCCACATTGCGGTGACCTTAGTCCCCAAGTTTGACCACTGACAACCACGGGTAACATGAACAGGCACGAGGCACTGTGACTCAAATGGCTAAAACGTTATGCGACTCACCAGCAACATCTTGTTAGCAACGTTCAAGTTGCTGTTACTCATAAAACGCTGAGGATAACTTTAGATATCAGCAGTTTATGAGTATTGACTAATACCAAGTACGCAAGGGGAAATTCAGTGGTGAGAGCATTTTGCTAGCGTTAATCGCTAGTGACGCCACAGGTTTTCAATGGTGGGGGCAACATCGTCCAGTGACACCTGCTGCTCAGCAGCACCCATTTCAATGGCTTCTTTGGGCATACCAAATACCACACAACTCTGTTCGTCTTGGGCAAACGTGACCGCTCCCGCCTGCCGCATCTCCTTCAAACCTCTGGCACCATCATCGCCCATTCCGGTCAGAATGAACCCGGCCGCATCCGCCCCGGCCGCTTTGGCAACTGAGCGAAACAACACATCTACTGAAGGTTTATGCCGATTAACTAATGGCCCATCGTTGACCGTTACCACGTACCCGTTACCCCGTGCCACCAGCTGCATGTGACGCCCACCTGGCGCAATCAATGCCCGTCCGGGCAAGACCACATCCTGATCGGCGGCTTCCTTCACCTCTATTCGACACAAACTGTTGAGCCGCTGTGCAAACATTTCAGTAAATTTTTCAGGCATATGCTGAACAATCACGATGCCTGGCGGCTGCTCACTCAAGGCGGTCAGGATCCGCTCCAGTGCCTGTGTTCCGCCAGTGGAAGTGCCAATCGCTACCACTTTGCGCAGTGGCAAGCGGGTAGCAGCGCCCCGAGTAATCGGTGGTGGTTTAACGGCTGAGGGCTGCGGCTTACGGACAATATTAGCCAGCTTGGCACTGGCAGCCGCTTTCACTACGCTGACCACATCATTGGCACTATCGAGTAAGAAATCTTTCAGGCCAGCTTTGGGTTTAGTAATAAAACCAAAAGCACCGGCAGACATCGCCCGAACCGTTACATCGGCCCCTTTTTCCACCAAACTGGAACAGATAATCACCGGCGTTGGTCGCTTTTCCATGATCTGCTTCAGAAATGTCAGACCATCCATACGCGGCATTTCCACATCCAGCAGAACCACGTCAGGCCAGCTCTTCTCCATGCGCCGCATCGCAAAAATAGGATCAGCGGCCACGGCTACGTCGGCAATCATGCTGTCTGCCAGCAGTAGATCACTCATGACTTGGCGTACCACCGCCGAGTCATCCACTATCAACACATTGATCCCTTTGCCCACCAGTGAATTCATGTTGTTTCCCGTATGCAACACCTCTCATCCTTAAGCGCAACGGCACTCAGCCACAGTGACCATACTTAACCCAGACACTGCCACAATCCATCTCAAAAACCACCTGTCGGTAGCGACGCCCCCCCACATCCTCAGCTTTCACCTTAAATCCTGCCTCACGCAATTGTTCCCTGCCGAAGCGAATATTGGCTTCAGCAACGTTAAGGTTAGATTTGTGCTGCTCAGGTAACATCACCACGTTGCCGCCCCCAAAAATCTTGGCTTCAAACTCACTAGGTAACAACCGCGCTTTGGTAATATGTTCCAGAAAAAAATGGAATACATCGCTGCCAAAATATCCATGGGGATGCCGCTCAGCTCGATGAAAGCTTTGCCTATCAGGCAGCAGATAGTGACACATTCCGCCCAGTTTACGTCGTGGATGCCATAAAGTTATCGCCACACAGGAGCCTAACAGGGTCTGCATCTGCACGGGTTCATGGCTAAACAGCAATTCGCCAGGATTAAGCAGTAATCTACGCGTCCGGCACGGCGGTAAGGCAACCGTCATGATTTCCGCCCAAGTCGATACACCGAGGGCTGCAACAGGCTGACCTGATCTGTGACGCCTGTCAGGCTCTCTGCATGACCTATCAGCAAAAAGCCACCCACATTCATATGTTGGATAATGTTGGACACCACCCGCTGCTTTGAAAATTGATCAAAATAGATCATCACATTACGCAGCAGTACTAGGTCAAAACTACCAAGCCGCTCTGGCAGTTGCTGCAAGTTAGCATGACGAAACTCTACCTGGCTGCGTAGCTCCCGGCTCACTTTGAACTGTAACGACTTTTCACCCGTTCCTTTGAGGCAATACTGGTGCAAATAAGGTTTGGGAATATTCTCTGCCCGCTGCATCGGGTAGACGCCTTTTTTCGCCTTTTCAATAACTTCAGCATTAATATCAGTGCCGATAATCTGCCAACTCCCCTGATGATGGCTAGCCAGCACCATGGCTAAAGTGTAGGCCTCCTCGCCGGTAGAACTGGCGGCACTCCAGCATTTGAGATGTTGTCCACGAAATAGCGGCAATACGCTTTCCCGGATAAAGCTGAAATGGCTGTCTTCCCGAAAAAAAAACGTTTCATTGGTGGTTAATAAGTCGATGGCACGTTGTCGCTCCGATGGCGCCTGAGCATCCTGATTACTGCTGATCAATTCGTAATAGCGACGAAAGCTGGTAAACTCCAGCTCCCGCAGTCGGCCATTGAGACGACTAGCCACCAGCGCCTTTTTATTAGGAGCAAGCCGAATCCCTGCTGCTTGATACAGCCACTGACAGATCAGCTGAAACTCTGCTTCATGCAGAGGGATCTGCTGAAATGATTCAGGCCAAAGGGATTCCGCCATATTACGTTTCACACCCATTAATTCTCCATAGCCGCGTCTCGTACCTGTCCAACTAAGGTCATTTCTTCTACCGATAACACTTTGTTTTCATCCAGAATAATGACAAAGGCTTCGCCCAACTTACCCATCGCACGGATAAAATCTGTACGAATGCTGGCGCCAAAACTAGGAGCCCCGCGCAAACTGTCTTGAGCTATTTCTAACACTTCCGAGACGCTGTCCACCAGCACACCAATCACTTGAGAGTCTGTTTCTTGATCCACCTCTACAATCACAATGCAAGTGCGACGACTAATCTGCGAAGCTGCCATGCCAAAACGACTGGCGAGGTTCACCACCGGGATCACTTCTCCCCGCAGATTGATCACCCCTTCAATAAAATCGGGCATGCGCGGTACTTTGGTCACGCGTCCATATTCCAGAATTTCCTTCACATGGAGAATGCCAAACGCATATAGCTCACCATGTAATAGAAACGTCAGATACTGGGACTCCTCCTGAGCGTTGGCATCGCCTTCACGCACTGCCAACGATTGTTTAGCCTCTGCCATAAGGACTCCTAAAAACGTACAAATTCATTGTCATCATCTTCAGATGGCGCATTTTTATGGCTGGTTTGCAACGGTACCGTTTTGGCGGCGGTGCGTTTGGGGCCGCCGCGATTCGCCGCGCCGTTACCGGTTCTGAAGAACGTCATCAACTGCTGCAGTTGCTGGGCCTGACTACTCATTTCCTCAGCTGTAGACGCCAATTCCTCAGACGCTGAAGCGCTCTGTTGGGTAATACTGTTCAGCTGTTCCATCGCCTGATTGATCTGGGTGGCGCCGGTAGACTGTTCCCGAGACGCAGCACTGATCTCCTGCACCAGATCTGAGGTTTTTTCAATGGATGGCACCATTTCCCGTAGCAGATTACCGGCCTCTTCGGCCAATCCAACGCTGTTTTTGGCCACTTCGCCAATTTCCTGAGAAGCTACCTGACTGCGCTCCGCCAGTTTGCGCACTTCGGCCGCCACCACGGCAAAGCCCTTACCATGCTCACCTGCTCTGGCCGCTTCAATCGCAGCGTTTAACGCCAGCAGATTAGTCTGGTAGGCAATATCATCAATGATGCTGATTTTTTCAGCGATGGACTTCATCGCTGCCACTGTTTTAGTGACCGCCTCGCCGCCCTGTTTAGCTTCCCTTGCCGCTTTGGCAGCCATGGTATCGGTGACCTTGGCATTCTCGGTATTTTGCTCAATAGAGGCTGACATCTGCTCAACAGAGGAAGTCGTTTCCTCCACACTGGCAGCCTGCTCACTGGCCCCCTGACTTAGTGATTGTGAGGTTGCCGATACCTCTTCCGACGCAGAGGCTAACGCATCGCTGGCACTGTTAACCTCGCCCACAATCTGTGACAACTTACGAACCATATTCTGGATATTTGCCACCAGACTGGTGTTGTCATTCTGTCGGAGATTGAATTTAACGGTTAAATCCCCGTCCGAGATCTCCTTCACCAAGGACGCGGCGTAATCCGGTTCTCCGCCAATTTGCAACAGTACTGAACGGGTAATCCAGAAGCCCACCAGCAAACCAATAACAATGGCGATAACACAGACACTGAGCATCATCACTTTGGCCTGCTCATTGGACGCCTGCACTTTAGGACCAAGTGCCTCCTGCTGAGACTTGATGTCACCCATCAGATCTTCCAACAGTTTGGCCACATTGCGGCCAATAACGCTCAATTCGCCATCCATTAACTGATTTCGTTTTTTAATCACGCCTGTCAGCTCTTTAAAAACACTGGTGTAATGTTCGCTAGAAACTTTGATTTGATTCACCAGGGTTCGCTCATTGCTGTCTTTGACCTGCTTGTCCAGCGTTGCCAGTTGGTCCTTCAACGTGAGGTATTCACTGTCGGCCCGCTGAATATAACTATCTTGGTTATTATCAAGGAATTTCAAAACATATAAGCGCATCAGTAACAGGTGACGTAACGCCACCGATATGACATAGGCATCATCAGTTTTATCATTCTGTTTTGCGACTTTAAGCAGTTCCGCCATAGCACCTTCCATTTCTGGGCCCAAGAGGTCCAACTGACTGCTCATCAAGGCATCACGGCGCGCCATTAACTCGGTCACCTGACCGAACGCGGCATCATAGTTACTGAGTTGCTTCTCCAACTGTTCATAGATTTTCAATTGGGAGGGTTCCACCACCATCGACTTGGCTTGGGGCAATAAATCCATAAGCGTCTGCCAACGCTCATTTTTACGTTTGAGTGCCGCATCATCAGAAGTCATGTAGTAGCTGAGTACTTCCAGCCGCAGCGCCAGCATGCTGCTTTGGATATTTCCCGCTTCCACCGTATTGCGGGCATAGGAGCGATAATCGTCAAAACCACTACTGGCGGTGAACAACCCACGGAAGGAGATGATCGCCGCTAGACATAGCAGTAAGAGCACTATGCCAAACCCCATTCCTAACTTAAGGCCAAGCTTCATATTCCTGAACATAGCTATCTACCCTTTCCTTGTCGTGTGCACTTCTGTAAACGGCTACTGCTGGCTGCCGCCATCGAACTACTGTAATAACTGTGGCTCTGATTCAGTCATGGTGTTGATAAGGCCATGAATATCCAGAATCAACGCCACCGAACCATTGCCCAAGATGGTTGAACCACTGATGCAGCCTACTTTAGAAAACAGTTTGCCAAGCGGCTTAATGACGGTCTGAAATTCCCCTAACAGACAATCCACTACTAGACCAGCGCTGACACCGCCAGATTGCACCACCACCACGTTTTGTCGCGCCGGATAACGGCCTTCTACTCCCAAGCAATGACGCAGGTAGATCAACGGCAACACCTGCCCTCGCAAGTTAAAATAAGGAGCATCAAAGGGATTATCCGGCTGCTGTTTGAGTTCAAGACATTCCAAAACCGCATCCAGCGGCACGACAAACTGCTCATCCGCGACCCCAATCACAAAGCCATCAATAATCGCCAGTGTCAGCGGCAGAATGATGCGCATAGTGCTGCCCTGGCCTACCTGGCTGATAATTTCCACGCGGCCTCGCAGTTCAGCAATATTGCGTTTAACCACATCCATCCCCACGCCGCGACCAGACAGATTGGAGACTTTCTCGGCGGTAGAAAAACCTGGCTCTAAAATCAGATTGAGGATCTCCTCCCTAGATAACACGGTACTTTCATCCACCAGCTGTTTTTCAATCGCTTTGGCCCTTATTAGTTCTGGATCCAACCCTTTGCCGTCATCACTGACTTCAATCACGATATTGCCGGAATCATGGTAGGCATTAAGGATGATGGTGCCTTTTTCCGCTTTGCCCGCGGCAGCACGAACGGCGGGGGATTCGATTCCATGATCGATGGCATTGCGCACCAAGTGGGTTAATGGATCACCAATTTTCTCAATAACCGATTTGTCCAGCTCAGTTTCTGCACCGTTGATGACCAGTTCAATCTCTTTATCTAGTTCGTGGGCAATATCCCTGACCACCCGCTGAAAGCGGCTGAAAGTCGCACCGATGGGGATCATCCGTAGCTCTAATGCGGCATCACGCACCGCTTCTAGCAATGAATTCAGCACCGATACTGATTCATTTAGTGCGGAGTCCCCCAAGTTATCGGCCAGCAGCGAAGTCCCCGCTCCCGCAGTTACCAGTTCCCCAACCAGATTAATCAGCTTGTCGAGCTTCTCGGCATCAACGCGCAGGCTCTTCTGCTCTTTCACGAGGGTATCGCGCACTTTGCCCTGCTTGTCGAGTGCCGCTTGCAAGACCGGCTGGATACCCGCATTAGTGCTGGAGATGATCTCTCCCAATGGCTGATGACTACTGCTGCGTTGCTGTTGCAATTGCAACGCTCGCTGCAGTTCGTTTTCCGTCAGCGCCCCGGATGTCACTAACATCTGTCCAAGCAACTGATCCACTTGTGGCATTGCCTCTATTAGATCGACAAACTCCTGTAATCGACTACGAGGAGGAATAATGTGCAGAATGCTATCTTCCCTAACGAATTCAAATACATCTTCAATTTCTTGTTTCGATGCCGACGACGCCAGTTGAATGCCAAAAGCCAGATAACAGCTTTCACTGTCAAACTCTGAGACGGTAGGTAAAAATTCTGCCAGGGGGATAATGCTGATTACATCGCCAAGATGCTTGAGATACGTGATGAAAGAGAGGGGATCCATGCCATCCCGGAAGCAATTATGGCCAAAACGGATGGAGATATGCCAACACTCACTGCTGGCAACATCGTCGCTGTCTAGCCGTTCAAAAGGTGGCGGCTCGGATACTGGCAAGGCAGGTGCTTGCGTCTCAGCGGCGGCACCTGCAACTAAATAGGATTGCAGTGCGGCCAGTAGCGGCTGTCCGGCTTTCACGATGGTACTGTCGTGGTTACCGGCTTCAGCACTGTCCACCAGTTGCGCAATATGGTCCCGGCACTGCAACAACAACGAAACTAACGCATCAGAAATCGATAATTGGCGGTTGCGCAGGCGATCCAGCACGCTTTCCACCGCATGGGTAAAACTGACCACATCGTCCAAGCCAAACATGCCAGCAGAGCCCTTGATAGTGTGTGCAGCACGAAAAATGCCATGCAGACTCTCCTGACGTGACGCCTCATCCAGCGTTTCCAACTGCAGCAGCAACGACTCCATCTGCTCCAGCAACTCTCGGCTTTCTGAAAAAAACGTTTGCAGCGCGGCATCCATGTTCATCGAGTTTAGCTCCTTGCAAGTTAGACTTACGCATCACCTGCCAGCAACACGGAGTCGTCAAACCAATCTAGCAACCCCAGTAGACTGAACAGCGATATCACTGCATCGCTATGATTGACCAGCGTCAGTTTTTTCCCTGCCTGCAACCTTTCCCGTCGCGCCAGCATCAGCAACTGGGCACCGCTGCTGTCAATGTCAGTAACCTCTTTCAGATCAACAACCAGTAATGCATCGGTCGCCAGCAACGGCAAGAATGCCTGGGCTAACTCAGCAATGTGGTAAATGGTCATTTCGCCTTGAGGACTAACAGATTCGATACCTGCCTCAGTTATATGTTGCAGCATAATAAATAACCTCAGGGCATGATCAATTTACCAACCGCCGCCAGCAGTTGCTGTGGCACAAACGGCTTGACCACCCACGCCTTGGCACCGGCGGCCCGCCCTTCCTCTTTCTTGGCGCTTTCAGATTCAGTAGTGAGCATAATGACTGGTGTAAAACGGGTATCAGGGCGAGCCTTGAGTTCCTTCAGCAAAGTGATGCCATCCATATTGGGCATGTTGACATCGCTGATAACAAGATGAATGCGGTTACCATTAAGTTTGCTGAGCGCATCTTTACCGTCACAGGCTTGAATCGTGTCATAACCAGCACCATTGAGGGTCATGCTGACTACTTGTCGGATAGAAGCGGAGTCATCGACGATTAAAACTGTCTTTCCCATAACGCGTCCCTTTGCTATTTGAAGTTCTAATTAGAAAAACGTGATATCACTGGACTGCTGTTGTCGCTGTGGCCCCCCGCCATGAATGTGGTGTTGTTCAATCATGGTGTAGCGCTGCTTCATCTGCTCCAACCATTGGTTAACATCAAGGCTGGCGAATTGGGACTCACTAAAATCTTCCATCATGGACAACAGCTCTTCTAGATTGCTACGGATGTTCTGTAACACTTGACTGACCCGGTCCTGAAATTGCAGCTCGACAATGACCCCCGCAATGGCATCCCCTACCGCTGAGGTATCGTCACGTAACTGTTGAGATTGGTGTTCTAACTGACCGACAATATCGGTGAATTGATTAATCACTTCATCAATACAACGTTCGGTACTGGCTATCTGGCGCTCTTCTCGCTCGGCAGCATCCTGCGCCGCCGTGAGCGCAGCTTCGATGGCACTATTCACCGTCTGCACTTTGCCTGTCATGCTGGTGGCTATCTCTTGCGAACGTATCGACAAACTGCGCACTTCATCCGCCACCACAGAAAATCCGCGACCAGAATCGCCTGCACGAGCGGCTTCAATAGCGGCATTCAGTGCCAGTAAGTTGGTTTTGTTAGCAATGGAAACCACATCTGCCGCCATCTTGCTCAGTTCTGAAGTGTAGGTTTCCAGATTACGCATCTGCACTAACATCTCTTTACGCCCCTGCTGGGTATCGCGCAAAGCTTCCACTGCGGCAGACAATTCCGCACCACTTTGTTTGATCACCGCAACCACCTCACGGCCACCGCTGCCTTTTTGCACAGCGGTCAAAGATGCTGCGTGATTCAACCTGTCTGCCAGTTGATCAAACAGTCCTGAGAGTCCCGTTACCGCATCAGTTAAGTGAGTATCGGCATAACCGATATGTCCCAGCCAGATAGGGGCAGATTTTTGCAACAACTGCCGTAAACGGCCTTCACTAGTAGGCTCTGCCGTACCAGCAATATCCGGTTCCAAATGTGTTTTAGCCAAAGCCAACTGCTGGGTCAGCCCTTGCTGCGCCCACCAAACTGCCATCAAGGCAGTCAGAGCCCCAGCAAAGGAAACCAGAATGAGGGTCGTCGTTGTCATATCGCTGAAGGCTAATATCAGCGTCATCACAAACACGGGCAATAAAGCTGTTAAGGTCATCCTTTTCAATAACATGATCTGCCGTAATAAGTTAATAAATCAGAAAAAACTGCGCGCCTATTGAGTATTGCACAACATTCTGAGATCACAACGTGACCACAGCCAAAACTAGAAATATGAATAAAATTATTTAAAAAACAGATAATTAAAATGTAAAAACCAAAATAAATTAATTATTGTCGACGCCAGCCAGAAATGCAAAGCAGCACGGCTAATTGCAGCGATTTGCTCGCCGTCGTAAGGTCATAGCAAAGCAACCATCGAAGGCAAAACGGCTGTAAACAACGGCAGATGTACCGGGGTAAAAAGCCAGAGCACTCAGCTTGTACAGTATGTTGTTGTATGATTTTTTAAGGATAGTAATAAGATGAAATGAGACAGGTTTTCGCAACACCTCAGCAACGTTACGTAAAGCCGCTGACTGACCGCCGTTGCAGAATTAGCCAAAGCCGCAAGTGCAAAAGAAACTAGGAGTTCAAGCCAACAACTCGCGCAACTTGCACAGCGGTTAAGTGCCATGGTGCAGAAGTTTAAGCTTTAACGACTTTGAACATACCCGATATCACCCTGGAGCCTGCGTAATGTAGTCTCCGGCTGTTGCCCCGCTCAAATATACTCACACAACCTCTCAGCGCGAACTTTCACACACTTTGCCCGTCAGCAGCATGCTTACCGTCTCTGACACTCGCTATAGCTTACACTAAGGTCCACGTGGCAACATTTTGCCGTTAGGCGGCAAATCCTTGCACACTGCAGACGCTTTCACATGCGCAAAGCCCCGTTATATTAGCGCCAACATCACGCCCTGAGCTGGTACGTGATTTGCTATCAAAAAACATATACATATAAAAAATATACAAATTTATCGATTATTGCCCAGTAGAAACCACGCTATTGTCGGTATGAACGGAGACGCTCAATGGCAATCTACCACGGCTGTCGCTATTGCCATGAAACCCTTATGTGATGAGTTAAATGCGACCACCTATAACAGAACAGCTTTTGCGACAAACGGGGAACTCACTCGCTGACCTAACTGAGGATTCACAGTCGCAATTCGCGGCCACGAGCGGCGTTGCCGCTACAAAAGATATGTATCTAGAGATGCGTAAGCTGATACATGATTTAAAACTACCGCTGACCTTGGTCAACGGTGAACTGGAAGCTATTGAAGATGGCGTTCGCGCCTGGACACCAGAAACCACTCGCACCTTGCTATCGGAAATTGAACAACTCAAAAGTATGCTGACGGCAATGATGCCGTGTGAGCACGTTGCGCCCAACGAGAGCACAGCTACCGAGATCTCCTGCTTGCTTATGGCACATCTGCGTGTGCTTAGCGAGCAAACTTCACTTAGCATCACTCATAGTGTATGCCCTGAAATCAGCATCAATATTCAGCCTTGGGCCTTCAAACGCATCCTCGATAACCTCAGCAGCAATACCGTAAAATACACTTACCATCCCGGATGTCTGCATGTGTCACTCACCCAACAACAGCAAAAAGTGTTGCTACTTTGGCAAGATTCTGCGCCAGCCCCCACCGCCGAAGAACTGTATTTGTTGGGCAAACAGGGATATCGAGCAGAACTCACTGACCATGAGATGACTCAGGGAAGCGGCACTGGCCTGGCAAACGTGACGGCATTGGTTAGTCAAGCAAATGGGGAAATCAGCTTCCAGCACAACGGCTTTGGTGGACTAACCGTTGCGATTAAATTTCCGCTGACGAGTCTATATGGCGGCTAATTACCATATTCTTTTAATAGAAGACGAATACCAAATCGCTGCCTTGTTACGCGACTATTTTCTGCATAGCGGCATGCGCTTTACTCATGTCGCTGATGGCAAAGATGCCATGGCGGTATTCACTCGTGATGCGTTTGATCTGGTGGTGTTAGACATTGCCTTGCCCCATATATCAGGGATTGAGATCTGTCGCGAAATCCGCCGCATGTCTACAGTGCCAGTCATTATTCTAAGCGCCCTGAGTGCTGAAACAGAGCGCCTGCTCGGACAACAGTTGGAAGCCGATGACTATCTTGGCAAACCCTTTAGCCCACGCGAAGTCGTCGCTAAGGCCCAGGCACTATTGCGCCGCAGTAACAGAAAATGGTTATCGACCAAGGCCGATGCCACCCCGGCCGGTTTAACCCTAGACGCCACAAGATACGAGGTCTGTCTGCAACACCACACGGTGACCTTGACTAGGATTGAATTTTCGCTGTTCCATCTGCTCACGACACATCCTAGGCGGATCTATTCACGCGGACAACTTATGACCACGATGTACGGCGATCAACGGATTGTATCTGAACGCACTATTGATAGTCATATCAAGAAATTACGCAATAAACTCAAATTACTCAGCACAGACGAGATGATTGAATCGAGTTATGGCGTAGGCTACAGATACGTCGGTATGAAAGTAAGTGTTTATACGGAATAGATGTTGGTCGACTCAAGTAACGACTGAAGCGCCATACTCGCGCCTGAAACGGTGTACCTAAAATGCAATGTGGACATCCGCTACCAGGGGCTGCCCCTCTTGGCAGACAACACAACGGCGCTCAGGTATATACATACCCGCCCCGTTCTGTGGCCTAACCGCTATCAGCAGGCGCCAGGATCTGCGGGTAACTGCGCTCGATACCGCAACTGCATACGACTGACAAACCACATCACAAAACCGCCGCCAAACAATGCCGCAGCAACATACCCTGTGGTATTGGCGGCGTAGCCATTGGCGAGCATCAGACTGCCAGCTAACGGGCCGATGGCATTGGCGCTGTTAAAGGCACATTGAAGTAAAGCACCGATAACCGCATGCCCGCCCTTCGCCACTCGCATTAGCATGGCCTGGATCACCGTGGTTAAACCAAGGCTGGCACCGAGCAGAAATACCACACCGTATAGGAACCATAAATTGCTGGCTGCTCGCACATATATCAGCGCCAGCACCAGACAATAGATCAACGCAATACCGGTGACGCGAGCAACGACTCGATCCCTCACCTGACCAAACAGCCAGTTACCCACAGTAGAACCGATACCAAAAATAATCATGGCAATGGAGATGTTAAAAGCGGGCACCTGAGTAACATCCAGCATGGTATCGGCAAGATAGGTATAGAGACAGAACACTCCACCAAATCCAATCACCGCAATACCGACGATAGGCCAGATCAACGGATTTTTCAGTACGGCTAAATCATTACGCAGCCCTTGGCTATCGGTATCGAGCGAAGGCAAAACGCGCCACAGCAACACGCAAGTTAGCAGCGCCAATAACGACACCAGCAGCAACGACCAGCGCCAACTGCAATGTTGTGCCAACAAAGTTGCCATTGGAACCCCTACAATCGTAGCGACCGTCAAGCCCGCAAATACCCGTGACATATACAAGGTGCTACGACCTTCGGGGGCCAGCTTGGCACCAAACAGTAGCGCAGTACCAAAATACGCACCGTGAGGGATCCCGCTTAAGAAGCGAAACAGCACAATTTGCTCAAATGAAGCAGCGGCCGCACTGAGGCCATTGAAGACAAAAATCATCATGGCAAACAGGATTAATGCTATGCGCCGATCCAGTTTAGGCGTCAGCATCATTAACAACGGCGCTCCTACCACTACGCCAGCGGCGTAAGCACTGATGATGTGTCCAGATTGTGCAGCGGATACCGCAAAACTATCAGCCACCAGCGGCAACATTGGCATCACCGAAAACTCTGTCAGCCCCAGAGTGAAGGTCCCCATTGCCAGCGCTAAAAGGATCAGCGCTAACTGTTTTCTGGATGCAATGTGTGTACTGCCTGAGTTCATCTAAGCTCCCATACATCGGGCCTTAAAAAGAAGTAAAACCAAAAGAGACTAAGTAGTTGTGATTTTCGCCGTTTTGCCTAGCGACAGCAGACCTGTGGCAACAAACGGCTAACAGTCATCAACGCCATCGTTATTCAGGCGCCGTATATTAGTCGACCTTAACCAAGTAATCCAGTCAACTATAAAGCCGAATACTACAATTGCCGGATAAATCTCCGCCAGTTGCGGTCGCGTTAACATAAAGACTTACCCGCAAAAAAGGTTTTGTATTACACTAGAACCGATTTGTTATCCAGATCACAGGAATAGCAGAAAACACTACATTAAGCACATCTTAATGTAGCGATAAGGATAAGTAAGTTAATAAATATAATGTATTAATTTAAAAAGGGATTTTGAGGTGTTTCACCCCGCCCTTTCATCATCCACTAATTGTGAGGCAATGTGATATGCGTAAGCGCATCATTTATAGCATTTGTGGTGTGGTGGTTGCCGGACTGGTGTTGTTCGGTATCTACGCTTGGCACCCGGAAATTGCACCTGTAACGCCACCCGCCAAGGATCAATTCCCGGCAGCAACCGTGGCTCACGGTAAAGTGCTGGCGGCGGCGGGTTATTGTAGTACCTGTCACACAGCGCCGGGAGGACAGGAATACGCCGGTAACTATCAGATGAATACCGATTTCGGTACCATCTACTCCAGCAACATTACCCCCGATCCGGAAACTGGTATTGGTAATTGGTCTGAAGCCGCCTTTATCCGTGCCATGCGCACCGGGGTTAGCCGTGATGGCCATCATCTGTTGCCCGCCTTCCCGTTTGAGCATTTCAACAAGATGACTGATGACGATATCAAGGCAATCTATGCCTATATCATGTCATCTGTTCCTGCAGTGAAGCAGCAGAAACAAGCCAACGGTATTCCATTTCCCTTGAATATTCGCTTCTTGCAAGCTGGCTGGAAAATGTTGTTCGCAGATACCTCAGCATTCGAGAAACAGTCAGACAAATCTGATGAATGGAATCGTGGCGCTTATTTGGCAGAAGGGATTGCCCACTGCGGTGCCTGCCATACTCCGCGTAATGCATTAGGTGGCGAAAAATACAGTCACATGTATGAAGGTGCCGCTATTGATGGTTGGATTGCCCCATCACTGACCGCATCGAGTAAGTCACCATTACCTTGGCGCCAGCAGGATTTTTACGAATATCTGCGTACCGGAAATTCACTCTTCCACGGCAGTGCAGCTGGGCCGATGGCACCCGTGGTACATCATGGTCTGGCGGCATTGTCAGATGACGATATCAAGGCGCTGAGTGTCTACTTTGGCGATCTGGCGGGTAACAACAATGAAGATCCTGCCACCAGTCCCAAATTACAAGCCGCAATAGCGGCCCAGCATCCAATGCCGGACGCCCGCATCAATCAAGGTGCGCGCCTGTACGCAACAGCTTGCGCATCTTGTCATTTCAGCGGCAGCAAACTGAGAAAAGGCCGGCCGTTACTGGCGTTGGGCAGTGCAACCCATCTTAACGATCCAACCAATCTGGTGAATGTGATGCTTGACGGTGTCAGAAGCGACCAAGGGATCCCCGGTGTCGTAATGCCGGCATTCCGCGATGCGCTAAGCGATGATGAAATCGCCGCTATTGCGGAATATCTGCGCCATAGTGCAGGTGAGCAACCTTGGCCGAATCTACAACAAAAAGTGGGTGAGATCCGTCATCAACCCCGGTTTGAGCATTAATTCACGGGAGAAGTGAGCAAATGGCTAAATTTATTTTAAATGGTAAGCCAGTGGTGGCTGACGTTGATGCAGATACCCCTCTGCTATGGGTTATCCGTGACGAACTGGACATGACTGGTACTAAATTCGGTTGTGGTATTGGGACTTGTGGTGCCTGTACCGTCCATGTCGGCGGCAGGGCTACCCGTTCTTGTATCACGCCGGTATCGGCGGTAGAAGGTGCCAACATCACCACCATTGAAGGTCTTTCGGCAAATGGCGACCATCCGCTGCAAAAAGCTTGGCAGAAGCATCAGGTACCCCAGTGTGGTTATTGCCAGTCAGGTCAGATCATGCAAGCTGCCGCACTACTGAAAGATATTCCAGAACCTTCAGATGCTGAAATCGATGCAGTGATGGGCGGTAATCTGTGTCGCTGTATGACCTACGTGCGTATCCGTGAAGCCATTCACGAAGCCGCAGATGCGCTGAAACAGGGGGCTAAAGATGATCAGGCTGTCTAATAAACGCGAAGCGGCAGGGATGACCCGCCGCGGCTTCCTCGTCGCCATGACCGCAGTGGGCGTCAGCTTCGGCTTTCCTCGTAGCGTGTTGGCGGCAATGGATCCAGCCACTGCCGATGGCAAGGTATTGCCAGATGAAGGTGCGTTGTACGAGCCATCACTGTGGTACTCCATCGATCAAGCCGGCAAAGTGAAAGTGAATATCATCCGTGCCGAAATGGGCCAGCATGTGGGAACCTCCATCGCCCGAATTCTGGCTGATGAACTGGAAGTCCCGTGGGAAAATGTAGAAATTGTCCACGTCGACAGCGCCAAAAAATGGGGGCTGATGGTCACCGGTGGTAGTTGGTCGGTCTCGCAGAGCTGGCCAGTATATCGTCAGGCTGGCGCCGCCGGGCGTACAGCACTGATTGAAGCCGCTGCAAAAAAATGGGGCGTGTCAGCAAACGCTTGTGAGGCGCACGCCGGTAAGGTGATCTCCGGTAATCGTGAAATCAGCTATGGCGAATTAGTCGCTATGGGGCTGACCCGCCAGTTTACTGAAGATGAACTAAAAGCACTGCCGCTGAAACCTAATGATGATCTGCAGTTGGTGGGGAAAGCGGTGACGTCGCTAGACATTGCCAACAAAACTAACGGTAAAGCCATTTTTGGTATTGATGCCAAAGTCGATGGGATGGTCTACGCCGCCCCGCTGCTGCCGCCCACCCGTTATGGCGCCAAAGTCACCCAGATGGATGACAGCGCCGCCAAAAGCGTGAAAGGTTACCAGCAAACGTTGGTGCTGGACGATCCTAGCGGTACGGTTCCTGGTTGGGTGATGGTGATTGCTGACAGCTTCACGGCAGCACAGAAAGCCGCGGCAAAAGTGAAAGTCAGTTGGCAGGCCGGTGCCGCAGCTAAGGTATCAGAAGCCGATATTATCAATCATGGCCGTGAGCTGCTAAAAGACAGCAGCAAGGGTGCCATTCTCGATACCGGTGATACCAATACCGATGCCGTGTTTGCCAAGGCCGGCGACACTATCGAACACGAATATCTGACGGCCACGGTGCTGCATGCGCAGATGGAACCGCTGAACGCACTGGTATTTCGTAATCAAGACGGCCTCTGGGAAATCCATTCCGGTTGTCAGTGGCAATCACTGACAACGCCGGTGTTGGCTAAAGCCCTTGGGGTCAGTGAAGATGAAATTACCATTCGGGCTTATCTGCTAGGTGGCGGTTTTGGCCGCCGTCTGAACGGCGATTACACAGTGCCAGCAGCGTTAGCATCCAAAGCGCTGGGCGGTAAGCCAGTCAAGATGCTGATGATGCGCCCGCAGGATCTGGCGTTTGACAGCCCACGCTCGGCCTCGGTACAGCAACTGAAAATGGCCTTTGATGAAAACAAAGGTGTAGTTGCCATGGAGCACCACGCCACTGCTGGCTGGCCAACAGAGGTGATGATCCCGGTATTTATGCCTAAAGGCATCAATGGGCAGCCGTATGACCCCTTCTCTATTGCGGGAGCCGATCACTGGTACAACGTAGGAGCCCAAAAGGTTCGTGCCGTATCTAACGACCTGGCGAATGATTCTTTCCGTCCCGGTTGGTTACGTTCCGTTAGTCCAGGCTGGACCGGTTGGGCAGTAGAAAGCTTTATGGATGAAGCGGCACACCATGCAGGCAAAGATCCGCTGGAGTTCCGTCTGCAATTGTTGACCGCAGAAGGCCGTAACGCCGGGGCAGGTCCGATTGCCGCTGGGGGCGCCAGCCGTCAGGCCGCAGTGTTGAAAAAAGCCGCCGCCATGATCGGTTGGGGCTCACCACAACCAGAAGGCACGGGGCTGGGGATTGCATCCACTTTTGGTCAGGAACGCGATATGCCGACTTGGGTCGCCGTTGCTGCACAAGTGCATGTAGATAAAGCCACCGGGCTGGTGGATGTGCAGAAGCTCTATGTCGCGGTGGATGCGGGGATTATTGTTGATCCTAATGGTGCGGAAGCTCAATGTCAGGGCGCGGCACTGTGGGGTTTGTCAATGGCGTTATATGAAGGAACCGAGTTGGTAAACGGTAAGTTCAAAGACGGCAACTTCGACACCTACACCCCGTTGCGTATTGGCCAAACACCGGAGGTTAAAATTGAGTTTATGCCCAGCAAGATGGCACCTTCTGGCTTAGGGGAACCGGCGGTAACGCCAGTTGCCCCAGCGATCGCCAATGCTATCTATAACGCGGTTGGGGTGCGACTCAGAAAAATCCCGATGACCCCGGATGATGTCAAAAACGCGCTGAAGGCATAAGTCTTAGACAGCAAAGCCCGATGCTGGTATCGGGCTTTATTTATTTCATCAATCGTTATGGTAAGCGGTTATTGTCGCTTATCCGCTGACAGGAACCGATGTATGTCGCAAACTTCCCAACCACTCGACGCTAAAGTCCTACAACAGGCCGTAGATTGGGCCAGAGATGAAGCCATCTGGTTATGCACTGTGTTGCACACTTGGGGTTCATCACCACGGTCACCCGGTTCGTTGCTGGTCTCCCGCCATGATGGTCGGCATTGTGGCTCGTTGTCTGGCGGTTGTGTTGAAGAGCATTTTCTGAAACAGATCGCCGCTGGCCGCTGGCGCGAAGCCAGTCAGGTGGTACGTTATGGTGACGGTGAACTGGCCCCGGAAGTACGGCTGCCCTGCGGAGGTATTTTGGAGGTACTGGTCGAATACTTACCTGCCGGAACCGCAACCGTCGACTATCTGCAGCAACAACTGCAAGCGGTCCAAGGCTATCAGTCCATTGCTAAAAAACTCACATTACCCCGCGCCTGTCACAGTATTGAACCGAGTAATTATGCCGGTAATACCGCTATCAGTTGCCAGTATCCAAATATTGACATTCGTATAGCGGCGGCCCCGTGTCTGCTGCTGGCAGGTTATTCACCTGTAGCTCATTACTGCGCCGAATTTGGGTATGCACTGGGTTTTGAAGTGTTATTGTGTGAGCCTCGCGCTGAACAGTTGCAAACGCTGGCAACCGAGTTGCCAAAAGGCACGCGATTAGTACCGACATTTCCGGCGAAATATCTGGAACAAAACGGCTGTCACGTTAACACCGCCATTGTGGCACTGACCCACGACCCACGCTTGGATGATCTGACCATGATGGAAGCGGTGAATACGCCAGCATTTTATATTGGTGCTATGGGCTCGGCCCGCAATTCCGGTAAACGGCGCGAGCGGCTAGTGCGCATCGGCGAACTGAGTGAAACAGAACTGGCACGCATCCATGCGCCCATTGGGCTGGCACTCGGCAGTAAAACACCCGCCGAAATTGCCCTAGCGATTATGGCCGATATTGTGCGGGTAAAAAATCTTGGTCAGCAAACATCAGCGCCCGTCGTACAAGGGACGCTGGATACACTGGAGAGTATCAGCGAAGATGCCGCTAGTTGCGCCATTTAATTTCTGCAGCGTTTAAGGATGTGGTAAATCCGCGTCCTTAATCACTCCTGCATGCCCCGGCAAGCGTTGCAACTGTTGCGGCGACAGTAATTGCCGTGCGCCCTGATCTCCATTTAGTGCCGATAATCCATCAAAATAGGCACGGCCAAACCCCACCGGATGACCGGGGATCTCCTGCCACATCAGACGCGCCTGAGCCGTGTCATCCACCAGCGCATTGGCAACGTTCAAGTAGTCAGCAGTGGTCAGCCACGCCATATCACCCGGCACAATTAGCCAACCACGCCAGTTGGCAGTGGCCCGCACGCCTGCCGCGATAGAATCACCACTACCATCACTGTCCAGCAGCGTTACGGTGGCCCCATAGGTTTGCGCAAGGTCGATAATTGCCGACTCCTGTGGCCGGGTGACCAGATGCAGCGGTAACCCAGTGGCAGTTGCTGCTGCCAGAGTCAACGCCAATAAAGGCCTGTATTGTCCATTAGCGTCGGCATAAGGTGCCAGCAATTTATTGCCTTGGCCCCCGGCCGCTTGGAATCGTTGCCCTTTACCGGCCGCTAGCAGCAAAATGCCTGCGGTGTGTCGCTTATCTGTCATCTTGATGTCTCTTGGCGAGTCGCAAATCGTTGGATAGCGCCCGGCTATTTTTCTTCTGTCTCGGGGATAATACTAACGCTAACAGCTTTAGCTTGCAGCGATGGCGTGCGCCGTTTCAGTAAACGGGACACCAGTTGCCCACAGCTTGACAGCAACACGGGGCTTGCGGGTAAGTCGTATTCTTAGGTTTGTATCTTGGGCGCTTACGCCAGATGACGGTTATCTTCCGCAGCAATGTCATACATCAACAGCCCAATAATACGGGACTAAAATATCATCTGGGTGATTTTGCCTAGCGCTAGTCTGCGTATCAACGGGGTACGCCCCAACAAATCGGTCAATAATTATGCGATACCAGCACTTTAGAGCACTCAAAAGCACTCTATAGCACTTTGAATAGCGATTATTGTAGTGCACATCCAAAGCGTAACTCGCCGCTAACCGCTGCTGTAACAGGGTTTCAGCGTTATTGAAGCAACGAGTGCAGCCGTTTACCGTATCCATAGTGGCGGCTGCACATCAAGCAACTGATTGCAGTGCGTTCGCCCAGTCACCGCACTGGTGCCATCTCGAAGAAAATGTTTCGCATCACAAAACCAAAGAAATTGGCAGCGCAAAAAGTCAAAAGTTATTGCATAATTGATAATAGTTATCATTTGCATAATAAGGAAGCCAACATGTCTAGAACCATCAACGTTGCCATCAGTGAGGCCAAGTTGGCAGAACTGATGTTAGCCGGGCATCTGTGTGCGGCTGAATTACAGTGTCTGGATCGGCAATCCAAACAGGCGTTGTGGCAGTTATGTTTGTGGAGTTGTGGCAAGCGTAGTCAGTGCGCGCAATGCCATAAAATTTGCGGGATGGCGGCAAAACTGCCGGATTTTGCCAATGAACTGGCAACGGCCATCGTCGCGCCAATAGCTAACAAAGGAAAATAACAGGCCAGCGTCCAGCCAGCCTGTCATGCGTTGACTTAACGGATACCGAACGGATCGTCGATGCTAGTACTCGGCTGCGTAAACCACTCGGGGCCTTGCTCGCTCATATAAAAGTGATCTTCCAGCCGCACACCAAATTCCCCAGGCACCACTATCATAGGTTCGTTAGAAAACACCATACCAGGTTCCAGTGGGATTGGATTGCCGCGCACCAGATAAGGTTGTTCATGAATATCCAGCCCCAGTCCGTGACCAGTACGATGGGGCAGCCCTGGCAGACAATAATCTGGCCCTAAACCATCCTGTTGCAGCGACGCCCGTGCCGCGTCATCGACGGCACCACATGGCAATCCCAGCTTGGCGGCAGCAAATGCGGCCAATTGTGCATTCTGTTCTGCCTGCCAAATCTGCCGTTGCCGCGCAGTTGCTTCGCCAAACACATAACTGCGGGTAATATCGGAATGGTAACCCTGTAACCGACAGCCGGTATCGATCAATACCATATCGCCAGTTTTGAGGATCTGCGGGTCTTTGACGCCATGGGGGAATGACGTCGCTTTGCCAAACAGCACAATGCAAAAATAGGAACCGGAAGCGCCTACTTTGCGATGTGCGGCCTCAATAAACTGCTCCACCTCAGTGGTGCTAATGCCTTCATGCAAAATACTGGCGGCGGCTTTGTGTACTTCTAGCGTCATTGCCATTGCCTGTTTGATCAAGGCGATCTCTGCCACAGATTTGTGCATACGGCAGTGCGCAGTCACCACGCCACCGTTGACCAAACTCAGACCACCGGCAACTTTAGCAATGCCATCTGCCATAAAAAATGCGGTGGACTCATCCAAGGCCAGCTTACCAGAAACAATCCCCTGTTTTGCCAACACTCGCACCAGCAATTCATAAGGACTTTCATGCTCTTCCCAGCCATAAATGTCCCCCGCAAAAACCTGACGCTCACGGATGGTATCGATTTCAAAGGCGGGTGCCAGATAAATTAAGTCACCATTGGCGGGCAAAATTGCCCCCATCAGCCGTTCACTGGTGCCCCACTCCAGCGCAGTAAAATAGCGCAGGTTAGTACCAGCATTAAGATATAAGGCTTCAATCCCATGCTGCTGCATATATAGCTGCGCTTTATGCATCCGCGTTTGATACTCATCACGGCTGATCGCCACTGCCTCAGTGGTCATATTGTTGAGCGCTGCCAATGCCTGTTCGCGGGTCTTGCCGCCAATGCCATTGTCTGACATGAATTCTCCTTGCCTGAACACAGGCCTTAATAGCAAAGGCGGTCGCCGGAATTGCCGGGCAACCGCCAACTTATATTTCACTGGATTTAGGTTTCAACAACAGTACACCAAATACTGGACCAGCGGTATTCCCCGGCGCGGGTTCGAAACGTACGGTGATCTGCGATTTTCCCTGCGTTAGTCTTTGCGGAATAGCGTATTCCACCTCAAAAAACTCACCGGGTTTATCAAAGTTCAACTGCTGGTTGGCAATGCGTTCGCCGTCCACCAAGATGTAGAACAAGCGTTTACGCTCTTCGCCCCAATAACGGGCCTGCAGTTTCAATGGGCCTTTGGCGGTTTTCATGTGAAATGAGAAAAAACCGCCAGTGCGGGCATCACGGCCATTGCGACCGCGATAGACCACTGGATAGCTGATCTCTGCGTCCAACTGATGATCACGTTCTGCCTGCATTTCGCCAAGGTGCATAACATCCACGGAACGCTCAGCCAAGTCTTTGAGACGCGTCTGTTCAGCCGCATACGCCACTTCTTCCGCCGTCCACTGTGCATCGGTAAAACGCTTGAAGTACACGGCGCTGCGACGATGATGATTGGCGTAAAAAGCAGAAAAGCTCATATCAGTTGGTTTGCCAATACCTTGGGTCTTATAGGTTGCCGGAGCACCGGGCAGCGGCACAAATCCCGCCAACAGATCATTGCCTGCTAATGCCGGAGCGCTGCCGTCAAATGGCACCTCACTGGCGCCCATGTCCGCCGCTAGCACCATCGGGCCACGCAATACTGCCACCACTTGTTCATTACCCGGCGTAGCTTCCAGTCGCAACGTCATTGGCAGCAGCAGTTGTAATTTATCGCCCGCTTGCCAACGGCGTGATAGGTAGGCATAGCCCTTGTCTTGCTCGGCGCTAACCGATTTACCATTGAGCAGGAGTTGCCAATCATCACCGGCCCAACCAGGAATACGCAGTGCCAGGGTAAACGCACTTTCGGCCCGGTCGATGTTGATGCTAATGGCGCCGTCATAGGGATACTGAGTATCCAACGTCAAAGCCGCTTGCTGTTGCTGCCAGTTGGCCGTTGAGGGAATATAAAGGTTAACAAACAAGGTGTCTTCGCTGTGCCACCAGATAGAATCGCCGTGTTTGGCATGACTTTCCATGCCGGAACCGTTACAACACCAGAAACTGTCAAACGGAGTCGAATACTCACGGGCGGCACCCGACATCAAGGGTGTCATATAAGTGACCATGCCAGATTCGGGGTCAAGCTGCGCCAGAATATGATTCAAATGCGCCCGCTCATAATAGTCAAAATAGGCCGCATTGACGCCCCAACTGTATAAATGACGGGTCAATTTCAGCATATTGTAGGTATTACAGGCTTCGCAGGTTTGTTCGGTAATATGGTTGGCGATGGCATCGGCGTCGAAGAAATATTCACGGTCGGCATTGCCCCCAATCACATAAGAATGGTGTTGAGTTACCGTTTCCCAGAAAAAACTTGCAGCGGTCTGGTCGCTAGCATTCCCCGTCAGTTCGTGCAGTCGTGCTAGGCCAATCAGTTTGGGGATCTGGGTATTGGCGTGGATATTCGGTAAATCGTCCTGGCGCTGGCTCAGCGGTGTCAGCACTTTTTTGTGGTACAGACGCTGAGCCAGTTTCAGCCAGCGCGGATCCTGAGTACGCGCATATAGCTCGGCAAAACTCTCGTTAATGCCCCCATGTTCGCAATCCAATACCCGCTGCACTTGCTGCTCATCTAGGGCCGCAAATACGTCCTCAATATAACCGCCCAGCTTCACGGCTATGGTCAATGCCTGGTCAATGCCGCAATATTGCTGCGCATCAAACAAACCGGCATACAGCTTGTGCCAGTTGTAAAAAGGTACCCAGCAACCGTTTAAATCGAATCCCGCTGACCGGATATCACCCGCTTTGATTTCGGCAAAAATCTCTTTACCATCAACGATGGTTTTGTCTTTACGTTTACGGGAAAAACCTGCAACGTAGCCATCACCTTCGGCGTTCTGCACTTCAGTCAACTCAGCCACAATATATTGCAGTCGCTGCTTAGCTTCAGGATTGCCAGTCTGCGCGTGCAATAATGCCAGTGCTGACATGTAGTGCCCTAATGTATGACCGGCTATGGTGTCACTTTCCCAGCCGCCGTATATTTCACCTTTGGGTTTAAGACCAGCAAATAAACGGAAGTTATGTAGCAGACGATCAGGCTCCAATAACATGAGGTAGCGGGTATTGGCCTCTAGCGCACGGTTGAAATCAGAAGGCAGCAACCGCACTGCCTGTAAAGGCAACGGCTGTGCAGTAAGGGGCAGTGGGCGCTCAGGCAATGTCGTTTTTTGCGAGCTGGCACAACCAGTTAGTGGAATGGCAGATAGCGCAGCCAACGCTGACATACCTTGTAAAACCCGGCGTCTACTGGCTGATAAACACAGGTGGCACATATTGTTCTCCTGGATAGCAAATTCGCCCACAATGAACAAAGGCTTTTAATTTTCTTTTTTATAATGTATACGATATATGTATTTTTTAATCAACCCAAGGAGAAGGAACGTGGCAAAATTTGCAGTGGGCTCCCGTGCAGTGCTGCTGGCAGCCTGTGCATTGTTGCAGCCGGCATACAGCGCCGTGGCCGCCGATAGCAATCAACAATTTGAAAAAATCTATTCCAGCGAATGGCAATGGCGGCAAAGCCAAAACAGTGTTGATGAAGACAGCGATCTGGATGCCGTACCTTCTTCTTTGCCAGATGTCAGCCTTAAAACACAACAAGCACAACTCAAATACTGGCAAAATGTTGAGCAACAGCTTGATAAACTGGATAGCAAGCAGTTATCTGCTGCCAACAAAATCAATCTGGCAGTGTATAAGGAACAGATTGGCTCCTTGATGTCTGACATCATTAATAAAGTGTATGAACGGCCGCTATCTGGTGACACCTCGTTCTGGGGCGATCTCACCTATATGCCAGATCAGACCTTTCACACCGAGCAGGACTATCGTCACTATTTGCAGTGGCTGGCAGAGATGCCGCGCTACTTTCAGCAAAATATCGACAACATGCGTGCCGGCTTAAAACGTGGTTTTACCCTGCCGCAGATCACCCTGCAAGGGCGTGATGCTACGGCGGCGTCCGTGGCCAATGCCGCCCCTGCTGACAATGTGTTCTTCAAACCCTTTACGAAAATGCCGGACACCATTCCAGCATCCGTCCAGGCTGAACTAAAGGCCGCTGGCCTCAAGGCCATGAGTGACTATGTGATCCCGGCGCATCAGCAGGTGCTGACCTTTCTGCGGCAAGAATATATTCCCGGTGCCGTCAAATCGCTTGCCGCCTATGACTTACCTAACGGCAAAGCTTTTTATAAGTCACAGATTGAGAAGTACACCACGCTGGATCTGAGCGCCGAGCAAATCCACCAAATTGGACTCGATGAAGTTGCTAAAATTCGTGAGCGGATGCATCAGATCATGCAGCAAGTGGGCTTTAAAGGTGACTTAAAAGCTTTTCTGGATTTCCTGCGCACCGATCCGCAGTTCTACGTGAAAACCCCACAGGCACTGCTGGACCGCGCCGCCTGGATAGCCAAAGAGTTTGATGCGGTGGCTGGTGACTGGTTTGGCCGCCTGCCGCGTCGCCGCTTTGCCATTGTGCCAGTGCCTGATGACCTAGCCCCCTTCTATACCGGTGGACGCGGTGGTCCAGGCATCTATCTGGTCAACACCTACAATCTGCCATCGCGGCCATTGTACTCACTGCCAGCGCTGACACTGCACGAATCGGCACCTGGGCACGCCTTCCAGATGCCATTGGCCGCCGAGAACAAAGAACTGCCAGAATTTCGCCGTAACTATTACATCTCCGCCTACGGCGAAGGCTGGGCGCTTTACTGTGAAAAACTTGGCGAAGAGATGGGCATCTACCACACCCCTTACGAAATCTTCGGCATGTTGAGCTACCAGATGTGGCGCGCGGCAAGGTTAGTAGTAGACACCGGCATCCACGCCAAAGGCTGGAGCCGCAAACAAGCGCAGGACTTTATGCTGGATAACACCGCGCTGTCGGTGCATGAAGTGACCACAGAAGTAGACCGCTATATCGCTTGGCCGGGTCAGGCACTGTCCTACTATCTGGGTGAAATGGATATTGAGAAAAATCGCGCCAAAGCCGAAAAAGCCCTCGGTAGCAAGTTTGATATCCGCAATTTCCACGACACGGTACTGCAACTTGGTTCTGTGCCAATAAAAGTGCTAGATGCGCGTATCGATCAATTCATCAAAGATGGTGGCCCGTCACCTTATCAGGACTAGCTAGCCAACTGCTGACGGGTAACTCAATGCGGTAGGACATGGATGTCTCACCCTAGTCTTCCACGATTTACATTGCTTAATGCATAGTGTTAACGGTCCTCACAAATAATGTTCACTCAGCGGTGCAGCTCGTGCGCTATCTCGCTGTTGTGAGCAGTCATTCCCATATCACCTATAGCCGTGACTGAGTGTACTCAAGTGGGCAAAGGAGGTGTTCGCCCGTGGAGCCAGAATGCCTCACCGCGCTATAAAATGTCGCAACCGGAAGCTGCACATTTGGCTAGACGCACCAACAAACCTTTTATAAAACAGATCGCTTGAACGCAACAATTGACCCGATTTGGCTCATTGGTGGTGGCGCTTCCTGCAGGTCAGTGCCCGCGCATTTATCCCTGTTATACCGATGATGTTCGCACAAACCATTTATCAGAACTGCCAGCGTTTTTACCGTCCGCCATCGTCATTTATGCCTAAAATTACTGGTTAAATTTGCAGTATCTACCGGATGTCGTTTTTTGCTCATAAGCCGTATAAATCTGTCGTTTTTCACGCAATAATTCCTCCGAGGAAACTGCAGTATTATTGATTGCTTTCATACAGATAAGCGCATAAAGTGAGCAGTAACTGATCATGAAAAACGACAAAATGTCGTGATATATTCCGACATTTTGTCGTCTAATACACTGTTATGTTTTTGGCTAGCCAATGATTGGATTATTCATTTTCTGCGTTTTTATTTATGTGATTTTTGCATTGCTGGCTTGGTACAAAGCCAGACGCAGAAATGCTCTTTATTGGAGTGATCTTTGCGCTCCTATTGCTATACCAATACTTTGGATTTGCATTGTCTCTTTTGGATATGGCCATCAAAGTCTATCCCACATTATCGAAGTGCCAATAGCCTTGTTGATTAGTCTATTGCTTTTATATATGCGTGTTTTTATTCTAGATAAATGCAATGAGAACAATAAGATGAACTCTTTATTAATTTTCGGTCTGGGGTTGGTAGTTGTGCTACTGCTACGTACATTTATGCCATATTTACCAGAGTAAAAAACATAACAAACCAAGGCAGCGGGACACTAACACGTAGGCTCCCGTCACTTCGTTCCGTATTTTAGCCTACGTGTTATTGCCCCTGCTTGGGGCGTTAGATGATTAAAGGAACTATCGAGAATCATGGCGATTAAAATATTTGTAAGTCATGCTGCGGCAGACGAGAAGTTAGCTTCTGCGTTAGTTGACTGTATTTTTTCATGTATGGTTCTGGAAGATGAGGAAGTTCGGTGCACCTCTGTCCCAGGTCACAAACTCCCCATAGGAGGTGATTCATCTACCATTCTGCGAGACGAGCTGAGCGAAACTGGTGTTGTAATCGGTCTTCTTACCCAGAATTCTATCGTATCAAGTTGGGTTCTTTTTGAGCTTGGTGCCACATGGGGCGCTCGTAAAAACTTACAACCATTACTCGCTGATGATGTTGATTATAGCGATATACCAGGCCCTCTATCAGGTTGTCATGCAGGAAAATTAGCAGAGAAAAATGATCTTGTTCAGTTCTTTGAAGAACTTAGAACGGTAATTGGTGCAAAAGCAAGATCATCAGCAAAAGTTGATTCAGCAATAAATCACCTAGTTAAGGCAAACTCAGAATATTCAAAAATATCATTAACACCTAAACCTCCTAAAAAGGTTAATGCAAAATCAGACATACCCGACCCAACGATTTCTGGAATGAAGTTTTCCGAGCTGAAAAAGGTCCTTGAGAAAGAAAAAATAGTTATACCTCCTCCACATAGTGGCTCAGAGGAAGAGGTAGAATCTGATCTTTTAACTCTCTTTCTTGGTAACCACACAACATTGTGCGACGGCCTTCAGAGCAACTGGGATTCAAAATCGGCCGGTGGATTCTTGTATAGAGAAGTTGGGCTGAAATTAATTCCTTATGAGTTAGTAAAATTCGACAAGCTCCCTGCAGCACAAGCAAAGTTCTTCAAGAGATTAATAATGTCTCCTAATGGTCAGAAATTTGTAGCCCACTTTAATAGGCTGAGAGCAAGTGAGTAACTATCATCTAACAAATCAAAGCACACGGACGCAGCACAGCTGCGCCGGTGTTTGAGGCGTTATATTCTTGTATGGGAGTAAATATTGAGCTCAATTTTTAACTACCGAATTGATGCTCCATTTAGCGAAAAGAAACATTTTCTTAGGGTATGCGTTTATCTTGTCTTATTGTCATTGTTTACCGGATTAGGCACAGGAATGATCTATGTATTAGGTGACTTAATGAATTTTGATATTAATGAACCTATTCGCAGCAGTGAGTTATCAAGTATAGAAATAACACTTTTTTTTGGTACTTTGGGCCTTGTCATGTTAGCGCTTTTTGGTTTGATGCTATTCATCTCCAAAAAAACGTTTCAAAGGTTCAAAATTTAATGCAATCGCATATAACAAGCAAAGGCAAAGCGATGCGTACCGCGCGTTTGCTTTGAGCGTTAAGTGCTATGAGCAAGAATACACATCAAGTAGAAACGCCACATGGTTTCTTGAAGCATTCACAAGAGTTCCTTGAGGCGGCAGATTTAGTTTTGAGGGACAAAACCGAGGTTTCATTTCCTGGGTATTTTTTACTTGGCCGTTCACTTGAGTTGGCGTTTAAGGCGTTCTTGCTAAAAAAGGGGCTTAGCATCAAGAAGCTCCGCTCTAAAGAGTACGGCCATAATCTTGGCGCACTGTTGAAAGCGTCTATGGAAAATGGGTTGGCTCAAATAGTGCTTTTCGAGCCAATTGAGGTGGGGACAATCCAGTTGCTATCCCATGACTATATGCAAAAGAGACTGGAGTATCGTGAAACTGGGCAGACTTATTATCTACCATTTATTGATGTTACACACAGGGTAGCGCATCGCTTGGCTCATGGGCTTTCTGAATTTTGTGCAGAGTAGCGGGTTCGCACTTAACAAGCGCATGTTGTTCTCCCCTGCGGGGCTGGGACCTCCGTTCCGCTGCGCTTCACTACGGCCCCAAATGCGGGCGTTAGCCCAAAAAGTAGAATCAGAGATATGGCAGGAATTTTTAGTTTTAAATGCTCTTGTTGTGGAAAGCAACACGAAGGTTCACCTAGCTTTGGGTTTAAAGCACCTGATCCTTGGTTAGGGCAACCAGAGGAAGTAAAGCAGGAAGGAAAAATCGGCGACGATCTTTGCTATTACACTGATGAAGACGGTACGCATTATTTTGCACGAGTGATAATTGAAATACCCATTCACGGGGTAACAGAGCCTTTCATGTGGGGCGTGTGGGTTTCGCTTAGCAAAGAAAGTTACGAGCACTACTTAGAAACATGGGACGAGCCAGACACTGAAAGGGCTTACTTTGGTTGGTTTTGCAGCAAATTACCTTACTACGAAAGCACACATTCGTTGGCTACCGACGTTCACCCGCAGGCTGATGGTGCTCGACCTTACCTTTGTTTGCACGAGGTAGATCATGAGTTTTACCACGATTTCGTAAACGGTATTAGTATTGAGAAAGCGCAAAAAATCGCTGAGGTTGCAATGCATGGCTAACAAGCGGCTGCACCAGACAAATTTTACTGTCACCTTTTTTGTTCCAAAAAAGTCGCCATCAAAATTTGCTCGGTGAGCCGGGCGTTAGGCTACAAGGATAGCGCATGAGCAAATATGAAATTTTAAGTATCGTACTTGGCTGTGTGGCAGTTTTTGTCAGCCTTACGGTCTGGTTTGGCCAAAGAAAAATACAAAAAGAATCAAACGACCTTCAGCGTGCTACATCCGATCTAGCCAAAAAACAACTTGAAATATTGCTCCGCGAAGAAAAAGGGAAAAACTCAGCAAGACTTGCGTTTGACATTTTCAAGGACGGTAAGACATATCGTTTCCGAATTACAAATATCAGCGACGTAGCAGCTAAAGATATTAAGTTGAAACTATTGGTGAATAAGCCAGAAGATAACCCGCTAATCAAATCAGACTATGACAGTAAATTCCCTGTTCCAACATTAAGTCCTGGCGCCTCTGTTACACTCATAGCTGCAATCCATTTAGGTAGTCCTACTGCTTATAATGCAGTTCTGAGCTGGGTTAATCCTGATGGGGCACAAATAGAAGAAACAACGTATGCTGCGTTGTAAGCCTAACAAGTGACTGTGGCATTCCGTCAATACTTATTACGCCAATTGAGTTGATTTTTCGCCCCAGCGGGTTCCGTTTTTCATCATGGTATTGAGTGTGACCAAGAGCTTTCGCATGCAGGCAATTAA
>NZ_JAFNJD010000051.1:0-35580 GCF_017368415.1 Shewanella sp. 4t3-1-2LB | reverse complement strand
TGGGTCTTCAATGAGTTTCAAATGGTCAAACAAGGACATGGATTAGGCTGAGTAGAATAACATGCCTTCTCAGATCATGCTGATACTGATAAGTTCCATGCTGTTAACAAAGTATGATCCCACCCTGATGCTGACGAGTATTCGTATTTCATCAAAGTCAGCAAATGTTATTGTTTAGTTATTAATTGATTAGAATGAAATCGATAAGTGAGTGGTATACTTAGCTTATTTGGATTCTGGATTTACTTTTGTAATACATAAAGTACTTGGTACTAATACTTGGTTTAATAAATAATTGGAAATACTATTGCTTGTTTATTGAACAACCCCTTCGGTTAGCATCATTAATAATAATGAACAATCTTCATTAGGAATAGTTGACGTAACTGTTCTTAAACGCGAAAATTTTTGCAGATGAACTCCTGCAGATACCAATATGTATACCCAATTGCTTGTTCCCATAGAGCGCTTTTTAGGCTGTAACACGCCGGACTCATGGATTGTTGAAGCGAGAAAGCCGGAAAATCTAGCAACGTTATTGATTGACCATTGTAATTGCGAATGGAAGGCAGCAGCGACTGCGGGCAAATTGCTGCGAAAATATGCCGTATCATCACAGGATGTAGTGGTGAATATGTTGAAACCTTACGAGTTTTTTCTGTTCCGCTTCGACAAGTGGTCCATTGATGAATTTCAGCATTGGTTTTTCCCCGAGAGTGCTGCAAATGCCAGCAGTAGTGATATTAAAGCCGCCAAACAGGCGTTATATCTGTTAGACAAACATGGGGCTGACTTGGATTCTGCATCAACGGTATTGCAATGGGCGAGGACTCAACCGAATTTACAGGTGCAACAGTCAACTGATACCAAGGAAATTGAGACGTTTTACAATCCATTGCAGGCGCGTACTGATTTTGCGCAAAGTGATGATCTCATTGCCAAGATGGTGCGATTAATTAAGGAAGAATTACATCATTTTGACCAGGTGTTAGAGATCATGCAGGCATGGAATATTCCGTATAGCAATCTGCCCGCAGGACGTTATGCCAAAGGTCTGTTAACACAAGTGATTACTCATGAGCCGCAAACCTTAATTGATAAATTAATTGTGGGGGCGCTAATTGAAGCGCGTTCCTGTGAGCGCTTTGCCAGACTTGCGCCTCATCTGGATGAAGATCTTGGCCGTTTTTATATCTCCCTGTTGCGCTCAGAAGCCCGCCATTATCAGGATTACCTGACGTTAGCCCAATCAGTTGCTGGACAAGATATCAGTGGCAGAATTGCAGAGTTAGTTGCGTTGGAAGCGAGCCTTATCCAAGCCAAAGACACTGTGTTCCGTTTCCACAGCGGTATCCCAGCTTAGTCGACTCATTATCTAATTATGCGAAAGGCAGAGTGTTTAGTTCGATGGCATCGGTACTGACTTTCAACACACTGCCTTGCTGATACCAGTCGCCTACTACCGCACGTTGCTGCCCATGACCTAGTTCATGAATGGCGGGGCGGTGGGTGTGTCCATGGATCAGCAATGATGCGTTGGATTGGGCCAATAAGTTGGACACCTCATCAGCGGTGACATCCATTATTTGCTCAGGTTTCATCCGATTCTGCTGCTGACTATTGCGACGTAGTTTTGCCGCAATATTCAAGCGCAGTGGCTTCGGTAGATGACGATAACACCATTGTACAAACAGACGATTACGAAAGCGGCGAAAACGCTGATAATCGTCATCCAAAGTACATAGGCTGTCACCATGCAGAATCACGGTTTCTCGCCCATATAAGGATAGCTTTTGAATTTCAGGTAACAGTGTTAAACCTGCTTGCTCGGCATAACACTGGCCCAACAGAAAGTCGCGATTACCGTGGATAAAGTAGATGGGTAACTGATGACTGAGTGCTTTAAGATGTTGCGCAATGTCCATAGCAAATGGTTCTGCCAGATCATCACCCACCCAAACTTCAAACAGGTCGCCGAGAATATAAAGCGCTTCAGTCTCTTTGAGCTGAGTCTCGAGAAAATTGATGAATGCCTGCGTGATATCTGGGCGATCTGCGCTCAAGTGCAGATCGCCGATAAAGAGAGTGTGCATGCGCGCTTATTCGCTGATAGTCACTTTTTCAATGACCACAGCTTCTAAGGGCACGTCCTGATGCATGCCACGATTGCCGGTGCTAACTTCTTTGATTTTGTTGACAACATCCATGCCTTCAATCACTTCCCCAAATACGCAATAACCCCAACCTTGGGTGGATTCACTTTTGAAGTCTAGGAAGGTGTTGTCGTTAACATTGATAAAGAACTGCGCGGTAGCAGAATGAGGATCGGAGGTCCGTGCCATTGCAATAGTGCCAGTCTTGTTTGATAGACCGTTGTTAGCTTCGTTTTTAATGGGAGCGTTGGTAGGCTTCTGTTGCATGTCAGCAGTAAAACCGCCGCCTTGGATCATAAAACCATCAATCACGCGGTGAAAAATAGTGCCATCAAAAAAGCCTTCACTGGCATATTGGGCAAAGTTGGCTGCTGTTTGCGGAGCTTTCTCTTCATTCAGGGCCAGTTTGATATCGCCATGATTAGTGTGCAGTGTGATCATAATTTTACCTTTGAACAATTTTCGTGGGCGGATTCTAACTTATCCGGGAATGCCATTAAAGGGCGGTATTCAACTGCTTGCGCCAATGCTAAACTCTTGGGCCAGTTTACCCTTTTCGCTATTTTTGTTTAAGAGAACGTCAATGTTGAAGATCTACAACAGTCTGAGTCGCCAGAAAGAGGAATTCAAACCGATTATCCCCGGCAAGGTGGGAATGTATGTGTGTGGCGTGACCATTTACGATCTGTGTCATATCGGCCATGGCCGGACTTTTGTCTCTTTCGACATGATAGTACGTTATTTGCGATATGCTGGCTATGACGTTAACTTTTTGCGGAACATCACCGATGTTGATGACAAGATCATCAAGCGTGCTAATGAAAATGGTGAGAGCTGTGAGTCACTCACCGAACGCTTGATTGGTGATATGCATGCGGATTTTGATGCGCTTAATATGCTACGCCCGGATTTAGAGCCGCGAGCAACGTTGCACATTGCCGACATCATCAAAATGGTGCAACAGTTAATAGACCGTGGTCACGCCTATGTGGCGGCTGATGGCGATGTGTTATTCAGCGTGGAATCCTTCCCTGAATATGGTCGATTGTCTGGTCAGGATCTGGATCAATTGCAAGCAGGGGCTCGAGTAGAAGTCGACCAAAACAAGCGCAATCCGATGGATTTTGTGTTGTGGAAGATGTCCAAGCCCGGTGAACCAACCTGGGATTCACCTTGGGGGGCAGGCCGTCCTGGTTGGCATATCGAATGTTCCGCAATGAACAGTAAGCATTTGGGCGCTCATTTCGATATTCATGGTGGTGGCTCTGATTTGATGTTCCCCCATCATGAAAATGAAATTGCTCAGTCCTGCTGTGCCCATAATACCAAGTATGTCAACTACTGGATGCACACCGGTATGGTGATGGTAGACAAAGAAAAAATGTCTAAATCATTGGGCAATTTCTTCACTATTCGTGATGTGCTGGCGCACTATGATGCCGAGACCGTGCGCTACTTTTTACTATCTGGCCACTATCGCAGCCAGTTAAATTACTCTGAGGATAATCTCAAGCAGGCGCGTGCCTCACTGGAACGTATGTACACTGCGCTGAAAGATCTGGATCTCACGGTTGTCCCGGCGGCAGCAACTGAATATGTCGAACGTTTCAAGGCGGCGATGGATGATGATTTCAATACACCGGAAGCTTACTCCGTCCTGTTTGATATGGTGCGTGAAATCAACCGCCTGAAGGCCAATGATATGGCGGCGGCCGCAGCTTTAGCGGTGGCCATGAAGCAACTTGCGGATGTACTCGGTATTCTCTGCTCTTCTCCTGAAGCTTTCTTGCAAGGAGAAGGTAGCGATGAAGAGGTTGCCGAAATTGAAGCGCTTATTGTTGAGCGTAATCGCGCCCGTAAAGAAAAGGACTGGCCTGCTGCTGATAAAGCCCGAGATCGCTTGAATGAACTCGGGGTTATTCTCGAAGATGGTCCAAGCGGAACCACCTGGCGCAAAAAGTGAGAGTGTTTGAAATGAACAAGGCCAGCAAATTGCTGGCCTTAATTTTAATCTATAGATTGCACATCAGTCATGATAGCGCTCTGCCGCGTATAACGTGTTTTCTAGCAGGCTAGCAATCGTCATCGGGCCTACGCCGCCGGGCACTGGTGTAATAAATGAGGCACGTTCAGCGGCAACATCAAACTGTACATCGCCCACTAGGTGACCATCGTCTAAGCGGTTTATCCCCACATCAATCAAAATGGCACCGGGTTTAATCCAGTCACCAGGTATAAAACCGGGTTTACCAACGGCCACGACCAACAGATCGGCGCGGCTGACTTTTTCCTGTAAATCGTGTGTAAAACGGTGACAAGTCGTGGTGGTACAGCCCGCCAATAACAATTCCAGAGTCATGGGACGGCCAACAATGTTGGAGGCCCCAACCACCACCGCATCCAACCCATGAAGATCTACACCAGTAGATTTGATTAATGTCATAATTCCCATTGGGGTGCAGGCGCGCAGTTGCGGAATACGTTGGGCTAAACGGCCTACATTATAAGGGTGGAAACCATCGACATCTTTATCTGGGCGGATACGTTCGATGACTTTGGCATCTTCAATCTGCTCTGGCAGCGGCAGTTGCACTAAGATGCCATCGATAGCTTTGTCATTATTGAGTGTTTCGATCAGCGCTAATAATTCAGCTTCTGAGGTCGATTCTGGCATGTCGTAAGAGCGCGACACATAGCCTACTTCTTCACAGGCTTTACGTTTGTTGCCAACATAAACTTGAGAGGCCGGGTCGTCACCTACCAGAATTACTGCAAGTCCGGGAAGACGCTTCCCGGCGGCTCGGCGATCGGCCACTTTTTGTTTCAGTTCTTTTCTTATGGATTGTGCTATCGCTTTGCCATCAATTAATTGGGCAGTCATGAGTGTAGGGTATCCTTTTTATATGGCGCGACGTGGAAATTTAAAACGCTAGTATTTTAACAGTGGGACTGCACAGTGTCATGATGAAACGCGACTACGAACACAGAATTTCGTTTTGTGGCGCATTAAAAAACAGCAGCTGGTAAGCACCACCAAAAAAATGATTGACGCTCTTAGGGTGAGTCGCTAAGATGCGCTCCGTTCTTGAGACACGCGGTAAATAATAGGTGTTTAGCCTCAGTTTTTGCTGCTGTAAAGATGATCAGAACAGTTCTCGGTGATTAGCGCAGTCCGGTAGCGCATCTGGTTTGGGACCAGAGGGTCAGAGGTTCGAATCCTCTATCACCGACCAAATTTTAGATAGCGTCAATGCGTTGTCTGGCCTGGTTAGGATGCAGGCATAGCCTGCAGACCCTGCGCCCGTAGCTCAGTTGGATAGAGCATCCGCCTTCTAAGCGGATGGTCGCAGGTTCGAATCCTGCCGGGCGTACCAATTTCAATGGTGACTGTAGCTCAGTTGGTAGAGTCCCGGATTGTGATTCCGGTTGTCGTGGGTTCGAGCCCCATCAGTCACCCCATTATTGATTTAAAAAAGCGACCTAGGGTCGCTTTTTTTATGCCTTTCTCGGGCCAATGTGGCTCGACTCAATAGATAACCATCGATATAATGCTGCGTCTTGATAACTACGAACATTGTGCGACCGGAGCCGCAATTCAGTTGTGATGGGCATTCCAGTCAAATACAAGATCAAGAGACGAATACCTGAATAGTTGAATGAGTTCGGCTATTAAAAGGACGTTAGACACATTTCGAGGTAAAACAATGCAAGTTTCTGTTGAAACAACCCAAGGCCTGGAGCGTCGCCTGACCATTTCTGTTCCCGCCGAGCAGATCGAGAAATTGGTTAAAGACAGTCTGCAACGTGAAGCCAAGCGTGCCCGTATTCCCGGTTTCCGCCCAGGTAAAGTTCCTGCAAGTGTGATTGAAAAACGTTATGGCAAGGCCATTCGCCAAGACATCACTGGTGAAGTGATGCAACGTAACTTTGTCGAAGCCATTATCGCTGAGAAACTGAATCCCGCTGGCGCACCAACACTGGTGCCAGGTGCTAACAATGCAGAGAATTTTGAATTTACTGCCACTTTTGAAGTGTATCCAGACGTTGAACTGAAAGGTCTGGATATCATCGAAGTTGAACAGCCAGTGGCCGAAGTACTGGACGCCGACGTTGACAACATGATTGAAACCCTGCGCAAGCAGAACGCAACTTATGCTGCGGTAGAACGCGCAGCCGAAGACGGCGATAAAGTGGTTATCAATTTTGTGGGTAGCATCGACGGTGAGGAATTTGAAGGTGGTAAAGCCGAAGATTTCGAACTGCAGCTCGGTAGTGGCCGCATGATCCCTGGCTTTGAAGAAGGCATTAAACGCCACAAAGCAGGTGAAGAATTCGACATCGACGTGAACTTCCCAGAAGAATATCACGCTGAAAACCTCAAAGGTAAAGCCGCTAAATTTGCGATCACTCTGAAAGAAGTGAAAGGCGCTGAGCTGCCAGAAATCAACGATGAATTTGCTAGCCGTTTTGGTATTACTGAAGGCGGTATCGATGCGCTGAAAGCGGAAATCCGCAAGAATATGGAACGCGAGCTGCAACAGGCACTGAAGGGTAATGTTAAAGAGCAAGTGCTTAACGGTCTGCTGGCGGGCAATGAAGTTGAACTGCCGAAAGCCTTAGTGGATGGTGAAGTTGATGCGTTGCGCCGTCAGGCTCTGCAGCGTTTTGGCGGTAATAATGCGCAGATGCCAGAATTGCCAGCCGAGCTGTTCACTGAACAAGCCGAACGTCGTGTAAAAATCGGGCTGTTGCTGGGTGAAGTGATCAGAACTAACGAACTGCAACCAGAAGATGAACGGGTGCAAACACTGATTGCTTCTATGGCTTCTGCATACGAAGATCCGAAAGAAGTCATTGCATATTACAACAGCAATAAAGAGCTGATGCAGAGTATGCGTAATTTGGCGCTGGAAGAACAAGCTGTTGAAGTTATTTTGAAATCTGCCAAAGTGACCGAAAAGACTGTTGCTTTTGAAGATTTTATGAACAAGGCTGCCGGTCGTGCCTAAGCTGCGCTTGACTTGTTAAGCCGTTAGCCATTTATAATGGCCCGTATGAGGTCCCTCATGCGGGCCATTTTTTATCAGGGAATATCAGGAATGCACAAAGCACCGGAATCCATTATGAATGCGTTGATCCCTATGGTGGTGGAACAAACTGCTAAAGGTGAACGTTCTTACGATATTTATTCTCGTTTGTTGAAAGAGCGAGTGATTTTTCTGGTTGGTCAGGTTGAAGAACATATGGCTAATCTGATCGTTGCCCAGTTGCTGTTTCTCGAATCGGAAAATCCTGATAAAGAGATCTCCCTCTATATCAATTCTCCTGGTGGTTCGGTAACTGCAGGTATGGCCATCTATGACACCATGCAGTTCATTAAGCCAGATGTCAGCACGGTTTGTATTGGTCAGGCGGCCAGTATGGGCGCGTTTTTGTTAGCGGGCGGCGCTAAAGGTAAACGCCACTGTTTACCTAATGCTCGGGTGATGATCCATCAGCCCTTAGGTGGTTTTCAGGGGCAAGCTTCTGATATCGCCATCCATGCTCAAGAAATCCTTGGGATTAAAAACAAATTGAACCAAATCCTGTCTGAGCACACAGGTCAACCGCTGGAAGTGATCGAACGGGACACTGATCGCGATAATTTTATGAGTGCCATTCAAGCGATGGAATATGGTTTAGTGGACTCAGTTATCAGCAAGCGCGACTGATAAATATAGCTAAAGGCTGAATTTTGCTGTTTGCTGGGCTATGCTCAGAGAGTAGCGATAAGCGGTGCCAAGATGTTGCACTGCAGATGAGGAATAGTAATGGGTGACAATAAAGGCAACGGTGATAACGGTAAACTGCTGTACTGCTCTTTCTGCGGCAAGAGTCAGCATGAAGTACGTAAACTTATTGCCGGTCCTTCTGTATACGTATGTGATGAGTGTGTTGAGTTATGCAACGACATCATTCGTGAAGAAATCAAGGATATCTCGCCAAAGAGAGATCACGATAAATTGCCTACACCGCATGAACTGCGGGCACATCTGGACGATTATGTTATTGGTCAGGAACAGGCAAAAAAAGTGCTATCTGTTGCAGTCTACAACCACTATAAACGTCTAAAACACGCGGTACCCAAAGATGGGGTCGAGCTTAGCAAGAGCAATATTCTGTTAATAGGCCCCACTGGTAGTGGAAAAACCTTACTGGCTGAAACGTTGGCGCGCTTTCTCGATGTCCCCTTTACCATGGCGGATGCCACGACGTTGACTGAAGCTGGTTATGTAGGCGAAGACGTTGAAAACATTATCCAGAAACTGCTGCAGAAGTGCGACTATGATGTGGAAAAGGCGCAGCGCGGTATCGTGTACATTGATGAAATAGACAAGATCAGTCGCAAGTCTGACAACCCGTCTATTACCCGTGACGTTTCCGGTGAGGGTGTACAGCAGGCGCTGTTAAAGTTGATAGAAGGCACGGTTGCGGCCGTACCACCACAAGGCGGGCGCAAACATCCGCAGCAGGAATTCCTACAGGTGGATACCTCGCGTATCCTGTTTATCTGCGGTGGGGCGTTTGCTGGCTTAGAAAAGGTCATCGAACAGCGTTCCCATGTTGGCAGTGGTATTGGTTTTGGCGCCCAGGTGAAAGGCCAGGCAGACAAGAAGAATATCAGTGATACCTTGTTAGATGTTGAACCTGAAGATTTGGTCAAGTACGGGCTGATCCCTGAATTTATTGGCCGTTTGCCGGTAGTTGCTACCTTATCAGAGCTGGATGAAGCCGCTTTGGTGCAAATTTTATCAGAGCCCAAGAATGCCATTACTAAACAGTTTGCCACCTTATTTGAGATGGAAAATGTTGAGCTGGAATTCCGTGAAGATGCGCTGAAAGCCATTGCCCAAAAAGCGATGGCGAGGAAGACTGGTGCCCGTGGATTGCGTTCTATTGTCGAGGCCATTTTGCTGAATACCATGTACGATCTGCCATCGTTAAAGAATGTAGCAAAAGTCGTGGTAGATGAATCTGTGGTAAAAGGTGAGTCTGCACCTATCTTGATTTATGAAAGCAATGAGTCTCAGGCAGCCTCTGGCGAACACTAAATAAGCATGTGTTTATCTTCATAAAATAAAGGGAGTCCTCGTGGCTCCTTTTTTTATATTTGCCATTGAAAGCCATAAACACGCCCCAATATACTCACAGTAATATAGTTAACTAAAAACGGAATCGAACTATGACCATAGAGCGTGAAGCGCGAATCGAATTACCCGTGCTGCCACTGAGAGATGTGGTGGTATATCCCCATATGGTAATTCCGTTATTCGTCGGACGAGAAAAGTCCATCCGTTGTCTAGAATCGGCAATGGCCCAGGATAAGCAGATTATTCTGGTGGCTCAGCGTGATGCTGATCTCGATGAACCAACTGCCGATGATATCTTTGATGTAGGCACCGTCGCCTCTATTCTGCAGTTGTTAAAGTTGCCGGATGGTACGGTTAAGGTGCTGGTTGAAGGTGGTCGTCGTGCCAAGCTAGAGCGTTACATCCAAGAAGATGAGTTCTTTATTGCAACGGCACATTATCTGGAATCGGAACCGCTGGAAGAGCGCGAAGAAGAAGTGCTGGTGCGCAGTGCTATCGGTCAGTTTGAAGGCTATATCAAACTCAACAAGAAAATACCGCCAGAAGTGCTGACGTCTCTTAGCGGTATTGAGGAGGCAGATCGGCTTGCTGACACCATGGCAGCACATATGCCTTTGAAACTGCAAGATAAACAAGCAGTTCTTGAGATGGTAAACGTCGGTGAACGGCTGGAATATCTGATGGCCACCATGGAAGCGGAAATCGACCTGTTACAGGTGGAAAAACGCATCCGCTCTCGGGTCAAAAAACAGATGGAAAAAAGTCAGCGCGAGTACTATCTGAATGAGCAGATGAAGGCGATTCAGAAAGAGCTCGGCGACCTTGATGAAGGGCATGACGAATTTGAAGTGCTCAGTCGCAAGATTGAAGAAGCTGGCATGCCAGAAGAAGCTAAAGAGAAGGCAACTGCTGAGTTAAACAAGCTGCGCATGATGTCCCCCATGTCTGCTGAAGCCACCGTAGTGCGCAGTTATGTGGATTGGATGACCTCAGTCCCTTGGAAACAGCGCTCCAAGATAAAACGTGATCTCTCCAAAGCTGAGGTGGTGTTAGATACTGATCACTACGGCTTGGAAAAGGTTAAAGAACGTATTTTGGAATATCTGGCAGTACAAAGCCGGGTAAAACAACTTAAAGGCCCCATTCTGTGTTTGGTTGGCCCGCCAGGGGTGGGTAAGACTTCGCTGGGACAATCCATCGCAAAGGCCACCGGACGTAAATATGTGCGCGTGGCGTTAGGCGGGGTGCGCGACGAAGCGGAAATCCGTGGGCATCGTCGTACTTATATCGGTTCTATGCCCGGCAAGATTATCCAGAAAATGTCTAAAGTTGGGGTAAAGAACCCGCTATTCTTGCTCGATGAAATCGACAAGATGAGTTCAGACATGCGCGGTGATCCAGCTTCCGCCTTGCTTGAAGTATTGGATCCTGAACAGAATTCAACCTTTAACGATCATTATCTGGAAGTCGATTATGACCTGTCAGATGTGATGTTTGTAGCAACGTCGAACTCGATGAATATTCCAGGACCGTTGCTGGATCGTATGGAAGTTATTCGGTTATCCGGTTATACCGAAGACGAAAAACTCAACATTGCTAAACAACATCTATTGCCGAAACAGATTGAGCGTAACGGTCTGAAGCCGCATGAGATCAACGTTGAAGACAGCGCCATTGTCGGCATTATCCGTTATTACACCCGTGAAGCTGGGGTGCGTGCATTAGAACGTGAGTTGTCCAAGATCTGCCGTAAAGTAGTGAAGCAGATATTGCTCGATAAGAGCGTTAAGCATGTGGATGTGAACCAGGAGAATCTTAAGTCTTTCCTTGGTGTGCAGCGCTTCGATTATGGTAAGGCCGAATCTCGTAATCAGGTAGGACAAGTGACTGGATTGGCCTGGACCGAAGTTGGTGGTGACTTGCTAACGATTGAAGCCACTTCCGTGCCAGGTAAAGGCAAACTGACATATACCGGCTCCCTTGGGGACGTGATGCAGGAATCCATCCAAGCGGCGTTGACAGTGGTGAGAGCGCGTTCTGAGCAATTGGGTATCAATGCGGATTTTTATGAAAAACGCGATATCCATGTGCATGTGCCGGAAGGTGCTACGCCTAAAGATGGTCCATCTGCGGGAGCTGCAATGTGTACGGCCTTGGTCTCAAGTCTGACCGGTAACCCGGTGCGAGCGGATGTCGCTATGACTGGTGAAATTACCTTGCGAGGGGAAGTGTTGCCAATTGGTGGACTCAAAGAGAAACTTTTAGCCGCACATCGTGGCGGTATTAAATTGGTACTGATCCCCAAAGAGAACGAACGCGATTTGGAAGAAATTCCGGCAAATGTAATCGCAGATTTGGCGATAAAACCGGTACGCTGGATTGACGAAGTGCTTAAATTTGCGCTGGAAAGACCTGTCGAAGGCTTTGAAGTTGTAAAAAGTATGGGCTGACGCAAAAAATTGTCCAGCCAGCTGAAAAAAAATGAAAAAAGGTGCTTAACAAAGTCCCGAGCTGTGGTAGCCTAGGTTCGTGGAGAGCCAGTCGCTCCAATCCCTTGGAGTGACTGGCTTTGAGCTGTATCCGATTTCATAATTTTGGTTTTCCTACGGGGCTTGAACTTTCAAATCAAGCTTGTTATAAAAGCCTCCGCAGACCGCTCTAGATAAGGACTTGGTTGCGGCGCATAAAATTACATTCAAGGGGATGACATGAACAAATCTGAACTAATCGAGAAAATCGCTTCTGGTGCTGATATTTCCAAAGCCGCTGCTGGCCGTGCACTGGATTCCTTTATCGCTGCTGTGACCGAAGGTCTGAAAGACGGCGAAAAGATTTCTCTTGTTGGTTTCGGTACTTTTGAAGTACGTGAGCGCGCTGAGCGTACTGGTCGCAACCCACAGACTGGGAAAGAGATCAAAATTGCAGCCGCTAAAATTCCTGCTTTTAAAGCAGGCAAGGCTCTGAAGGACGCAGTAAACTAATTCGTCATAGCAGCCTTTGTAAGGCTTCTGTAATAGCACTGCCAATTGCAGTGCTTTTTACGGACTGAAGGACAGCGAGTTACATCCTGTCTGGAGTGTTTTATGAAGCTGGTGCAGCGTCTCTTGATACACTCCACTAATCATTACAGATAGGCGCATCCCTTCAGTGATGCGTCTTTTTTTTAGAATTTATCGCATAAGCGAGACCACTGATGTTAGATAAAATCCGCGACGGAGCACAAAGCGCCATTGCCAAAATCATTTTGGTACTGGTGATCCTATCTTTTGCGTTTGCCGGTGTCAGCAGCTACTTGGGTCGTTCTTCGCAGTCGGCTGCGGCGACGGTGAATGGCGAAGATATATCCCAGGCCGAGCTGGAAAAAGCATACCAGAACGAGAAAAATCGTCTTCAGCAACAGTTAGGTGACATGTTCGATGCGCTTTCCGGCAACGATGCCTACCTAGCCAATGTTAAACAGGGCGTATTGCAGCGTCTCATTGCGCAGCGGCTGTTAGATCAGGCCGCAAAAGATCTGGGGCTGCGCGTCTCTGACGAACAGATTAAAGAGTCAATTCGCAACGAACCTGCATTTCAGGTAGATGGGCAGTTTAATAACGACCGATATCTGGCTCTGCTGCAGCAGTTAGGTTTCACGCCCTCCAGTTTTCGCGAAACTATGCGCGCAGATATGAGCCGTAGTCAGCTGATTAATGCACTTATCGGCAGCGAGTTTGTGCTGAAAGGGGAGGCCAGTCAGTTAGCTAAGCTGCAGGCTCAGACCCGTGATATTCGTTTACTGAAAGTGGATTCAGAGCCATTTATTGGCGATGTAAAAGTCACTGATGATGAACTGAAACAATTCTATGATGCTAATCCAGATCAGTTCCAACGGCCGGAAATGGTGAGTCTGGAATATGTCGAGTTAAGTGCTAAGGCATTAGCAGACAAGATCAACGTCAGCGATGCCGATGCACAGGCATACTATGACGAACATAAAGCAGAGTACAAAACGGTCGAAAAACGTCTGGCGGCTCACATCCTGATTACCGGTGATGATGCAGCAGCAAAAGCCAAGGCTGAAGCTATCTATAAACAACTGCAAGATGGTGCCGACTTTGCAGCGCTGGCTAAGCAGGATTCTAAAGATACGCTGAGCGCTGAAAAGGGTGGTGAGCTAGGTTGGTTTGAACCTGGTGTTATGGATCCGGAATTTGACAAGGCGCTATTTGCACTTAAGAAAGGTGAATATTCTGACGTGGTGCAAACCTCCTACGGATTTCACATCATTAAAGTGTTGGATATTCAGCCAAGTGTTATTGCCGCCTTTGCAGATGTCAAAGACAAGATTTTAGATAAACTGAAGATGGATAAGGCGGTTAACCAGTTCTATGGTTTGCAGCAGAAATTGTCCGATACCAGTTATGAGGTGCCAGACACGCTCGCTGAAGCCGCGAAAGCAGTTGATGCAACCGTGAAGTCCACAGAGCTGTTTAGCCGTGACTCTGCACCTGCGCCATTTAACGAGCCTGCTATTTTGAAGGCTGCGTTCTCCAGCGACGTGCTGTCAGGTATGAACAGTAATATGCTGGAGGTTGGCAGCAATGATGTCATGGTGATACGCCTTAAGAAACATCAGCCAGCAGGGCTGATGGGGTTCGATGAAGTGAAAGCTGATATCGAAAAACGCCTGAAACAGCAGAAAGCGAATGAGTTGGCTAAGGCTAAAGCAGACGAACTGAAAGGCAAGTTACAACAAGGCGCAAGCGATTTGGCGCTGGAAAGCCGCTCCGCAGTCACTCGTACTGCACGTGATATTGACCCAGCGGTTGTGTCCAAAGCGTTTGAAATGGCTAAAAAAGCAGATGCTTTGAGTGTTGATACCGTAGCGCTGGCAAAAGGCTATGCGGTGGTGGTACTGGATCAGATCCACAATGTGGATAGCGTTCCTGCTGATCAGTTGACTGCAGTACAACAGCGATTGTCTAGCCAATACAGTGAAGCGGATTACCGCGCATTGGTTGAGTTACTGAAAGCCAAAGCCGATATAAGTTATCATACCGCTAACTAAGATCTGATACTGAAAAAAGCCGACAGTTGTCGGCTTTTTTTATGGCGGTAATTTATTAGATTTGCCAGTTAATGGGCGTTTTTCCCTGTGATTGCAGATATTGGTTTGCCAAATTGAAGTGATTACAGCCGAAGAACCCCTTACTGGCCGATAATGGCGAGGGATGGGCGGCTTTAAGTACCAAATGTTTACGAGTATTCACGCGTTGTGCTTTTTCGCCCGCATGACGTCCCCATAAAAGAAAAGCTACGCCATGCTGGTAGTTATCTACCGCTTCAACAACTTTATCGGTGAACTGTTCCCAACCTAAATGGGCATGAGAATGCGCTTTTCCCTCCTCAACACTCAGCACAGTGTTAAGTAGCAATACGCCCTGTCTAGCCCAGGCGCTAAGTTCACCATGTGTCGGATAGCTAAATCCCGGAATGGTGTGGCACAACTCCTGAAAGATATTCTGTAGCGATGGTGGTGGCGCTACGCCTTCTTTGACAGAAAAACACAGTCCATGCGCTTGCCCAGGTCCATGGTAGGGGTCTTGCCCTAAAATCACCACTTTGACATGTGCCAGCGGTGTATAGCGCAAGGCGTTGAATGTGTCCGCTTTAGGGGGATAAATGTGTTTATTTTGGGCGCGTTCTGCATCAATGAAATTCAACGTGCGAACAAAGTATTCTTGGGTTTTCTCAGGCCCCAGTACATCGGCCCAGGTCGGGATTTGCGTCATCAGTGGATTTGGTGGCGCAAAACGCCACCACCTTGTTTAATCTTCTACACCTACCATAACACTGGTCGCTTTGATCAGGGCATAGGCACTGCTGCCCACGGTTAATCCGAGCCGTTCAGCAGAGGCTTTAGTCACGACTGCGGTAATCTCGACGCCCGGTGCCAGTTCTATGACAACTTCGTTGTTAACCATACCGACTTCAATCGATTTAATGGTGCCACTTAAACAGTTACGTGCACTGACTTTCATCCTGTGGTTTCCTCTCGTTGACAGTAAGCCATTACAGTATAGAAACACCTATGTAGAATTTGGAAATAAAAACGCCACCTAGCGGTGGCGTTAATCGGTTACAGTTCGATAACGTCAAATTCTACTAACGGATTAACGTCCTGCTCATAATCAATTCCTTCGATACCGAAGCCAAATAAGCGCAGAAACTCAGCTTTATATTCACGATAATCGGTCAGCTCACTGAGGTTCTCTGTGGTAATTTGTGGCCACAAATCACGGCAGTGCTGCTGAATATCTGCTCGTAATTCCCAATCATCCAAGCGTAAGCGGTTTTCATCGTCTGTCGCAGGTTTTTGTCCGTCAGCACGATACAAGCGTTCACTGAACAGCCGGTATATTTGCTCCATGCAGCCTTCATGGAGGCCTTGTTCGCGCATTTTCTTGAACACCATAGCAATATATAGTGGCATCACCGGGATAGCAGAACTGGCCTGAGTGACTACGCTTTTTAACACGGCAACATTGGCACTACCACCTTTTACGGCCAGCTCACTGTCCAGTGCATGTGCTGCTCTGTCCAAGTCCATTTTGGCTTTACCAAGTGCACCATGCCAGTAAATAGGCCAAGTCAACTCTGTTCCTATGTAACTGTATGCTACGGTCTTGCAGCCATCGGCCAATACCCCGGCATTTTCCAGTGCATGCAACCACAATTCCCAGTCCTGACCGCCCATCACGGTCACCGTATCCTGAATTTCCTGTTCAGTTGCGGGTTCTACGGTTGCTTCAATGATGGTGTCTTTGTTGGTATCGACGGCTGTAGAGGTGTAGGGCTTACCAATCGGTTTGAGTGCAGAGCGTACCAGTTCGCCAGTATCGGGCATTTTACGCACGGGAGAGGCGAGCGAATAAACCACTAAGTCTATCTGGCCTAAATCCTGTTTGATCAGATCAACAACTTTGGCTTTCGCTTCATGGCTGAACGCATCACAGTTAAGGCTCTTAGCGTAAAGACCTTCAGCTTTGGCGAATTTGTCGAATGCTGCAGAGTTATACCAGCCAGCGGTGCCAGGTTTGCCTTCAGTGCCAGGTTTTTCAAAAAATACCCCGATAGTGGCTGCTCCTGAACCAAAGGCAGCAGCAATTCTTGAGGACAAACCATAACCACTGGAAGCGCCTACTACCAGAACCCGTTTGGGGCCGTTAGCAAGCTGTCCCTTAGTTTTGGTGTAGTTAATCTGTTCCAGAACATTGGCTTCACAGCCAAGTGGGTGAGTGGTGGTACAAATGAAACCACGAATTTTGGGTTTAATAATCATCTTGTTAACTTCTTCCAGCAAAATTGACACTAGGATAAGTATTTCCGCTGCAATTGGTACTTTTTTTTGCGTAAATAGCTGTTAGCGGACAGTGGTTGGAGCAGTTTGTTTAACCCCTGCGGCGGTTCAACTGCGCCTGTTCCTGCAGCAGTCTTTGAGTGTATTCATGCTGCGGATTATCAAATAGTTCCTCGGTGGTAGCAGACTCAACGATCATGCCTTTGTGTAACACGAGGACTTTATCGCTGACATGACGGACCACGTTTAAGTTATGGCTGACAAAAATATAAGCCAGTCCCAGCTCTCGCTGCAACTTCAGTAGTAGATTAAGAATCTGTGCCCGGACAGACAAATCCAGCGCACTCAAGGCTTCATCAGCGATGATAATTTTAGGATCAAGCATTAGTGCTCTGGCCACCGCTACTCGTTGTTTCTGACCTTCGGAGATCATATTGGGATAAAAGTCGCCATGCTCTGGTAACAATCCCACTTTACGCAAAGTTTCTGCCACTAAATCATGACGCTCCTGGCGGGATAGTTTAGTGTTAAAACGCAATGGCTCATTTAGCAGTTCGCCGATGGTGAGTCTGGGATTCATTGAGGTGTTAGGATCCTGAAAAATCATCCGAATTAAGCGGCAGCGCTGCTTGAGATTTTTCTTATCCCATTCTTGCCCTTGATAAAAAATCTCGCCTCCACTGCGATATTCCGCCCCCACCAATATTCTCGCTAGGGTACTTTTGCCGGAACCCGCTTCTCCGACAATCGCCAGCGTTTCACCAGCATTGAGTTCAAAAGACACAGGTTTGAGTACTTCAGCATACTGGCGTTTGAAGCCACGATAACCCGTGAAATAGGTTTTGCTGAGGTCTTTGACTTTAAGCAAGGGGGTCATCTTCTATCGGCTCGCTCTGATACGGGAAATGACAGGCAAAATACCGGTCTTTGTAGTGTGAAAGCAGTGGCTGTGTGACACATTTCCTGCGAGCTTCTGGACATCGTGGTCCAAGACGACAACCGATGGGCAGATGCTGCAGCGCTGGCACTGACCCCGGTAAGGTCGGCATCAGGATCTTATGAATTTTAGGGTTAGTATAATCCGGCATGTTATCCAGTAGCGCCTTGGTATAAGGATGGTTTGGCTGTTCCAGCAGGTCGGCGGTTGGCCCTGATTCCATCACTTGACCACAGTACAACACTGTCATGCGATTACACCAGTTTGATAGGGTGTCCAGTTCATGGCTTATCAGCAAAATCGTGACATTCTGTAGCTGATTAAGCTGTGTCAGCAGCCGATAGATTTGTGCTTGTGTGCTTGGCTCCATTGACGCGGTAGGTTCGTCAGCAATCAGTAATCGTGGCTGTTTTGCCAGTGCCATGGCTATCATGACTTTTTGGCATTCGCCTTCTGATAACTCCCATGGGTAACTTGACAGCACTTTACGCGGGTGTTTTATCCCAACTTTATGCAACCACTTCTGTGCCAGATACATCCGCTCCTGTGGGCGGCGCCAGAATGGCAACTTACGATTTGGCGGAATAGCCTCTAGCAGCTGTTGACCTACGGTGAACGCCGGATCAAAACTTCCCGACGGGTCTTGAAAGATCATCGAAATATCTTCACCCATCAGACTGCGGCGTTGCTGCCGATTCATATCCATCAGATTCTGACCATCCCACATCATACGATCAGCGGTGATGGTCCAGTTTGGTTCATAAAGCCCCAGAATCGCCCTTGCTAACATGCTGCGACCTGAGCCTGACTCACCGATCAACCCATGCACTTCGCCGGCATTGACGGTAAGACTGACTCGTTCTAACGCTCTGACCGGCCCATGCGGGGTGGCTAGTTCAATGGTGAGATTGCGAATATCAAGTAATGGCATCGTCAGTTTCTCATTGGTGTCAGCGCAGATCTCAGCCCATCGCCGACGAGGTTAACGGACAATACACTGAGCAAAATGGCCAAACCTGGAATGGTGACAGTCCAAGGGGCGGTTAGGAAGCTATCTAACCCTTGAAGCACCATTGTTCCCCATTCTGGTTGCGGCGCCTGAGCGCCCAGATTCAGGAACCCTAACGCTGCAATATCCAATATGGCCGCGGAAACTGCCAGTGTTGTTTGGATAATCACAGTTTCCCAAACGTTTGGCATAATGACGTACCAGAAAATCTGTAAGGCATTGGCACCATCAAGCCGCGCCGCCGTGACATATTCTTTCTGTAGTTCTTCGTGAACCGTCTGATGAATTGCGCGTACGAACTGAGGCGTCAGCGAGATCCCCACCGCCCAGAACACATTACTGAGCCCTGGGCCTGTGACTGCAACCACTAATATTGCCATTAGTAGCGATGGAATAGACAGCAGCGCATCCAGCAAATGTCCGAGAATACTGGATTTAAGTCCACTCATCATGCCCGAAATTGAGCCAATAATCACACCCACGACTAAGGCCGAACTGACGATAGCAACCGCAGTACCAAATGTGAGTTGGACACCATACAGCAGGCGGCTGAAAATATCGCGACCCAGATCATCGGTACCCAGAAAATGTTCCACCGTGCCGTTGCTGTTCCAAGAGGGTGGTAACAGCAGCGCATCGGGATCCTGGAACTCTGCGGCGAAAGGTGCAAGATAATGACCGACCAATGTCAGTAATAACAGCATGCCCACGCCCCATAAACCTGCCAATGCCTGCGGTTTAGATGCGAAAACCCGCCAGACTTTCATCGCTGGAGAGGGAATGGCATCATCCAGATAAATTTTAGTTTGAGCCATAAAATTCCTTGCGGCTTAGCGGGTTGGCTAAGGTGTACAACACTTCTATCAGAATACTGGAAAACACAATAAGCAATGCCACCGCCAGGATACCGCTTTGAATAACGGTGTAATCACGCTGATAGATACCGGAAACCAGCCACGAACCTATTCCAGGCCAGGAAAATATCACTTCTACCACAATGGCGTAACTGGCAAAAGGGCCGAGCATCAGACCTATGTGCTTCAGTAGCGGGATCAGCGCATTGGGAAGCGCATGGCGTAGTACGATTTTAGAGTAGGGCAACCCACGAGCTTCTGCTGCGCGAATATAGGTTTGTCCCATCACGTTGACCATGGCAGCGCGGGTGATACGCACCACCACAGTAAACGGTAAAACGGCTAACGTAACAGCAGGCAATATAATGTGCAGCAGGGCATCACGAAAAGCGGCAATACGGTAAGGCGAGTCCGATAGCAAGGTATCCAGCAACATAAAACCTGTGACTGGACGGATCTCATAAAGCAGATTAATTTGCCCGGAAATCGGCAGCCAGCCAAGTTTTACGCCAAACCATAAAGCGAGCGTCAGTCCGAGCCAAAATACTGGGATGGAATAACCGGTAAGCGTGCCCGCCATAATAAATTTTTTCAGCGCTGAGTGGTGCGTTAGCGCCGCAATAACGCCCAAGGGAACACCGAACACCAACGCAATGAGGCCAGCGACAAATGCCAGCTCAAAGGACGCAGGTAAGGCGAGTAGCAACTCTTCTGAAATTGGTCGTTTTGAAGTAACTGAAACGCCTAGGTTGCCACTCAGACGTTCGCCCGTGTAGGCAAGAAACTGGCGCACACTGCCTTTGTCCAGACGGTAATCCTCAATTATCTGGGCTTCTTGGGCGTCGGTTGGATATTGAATACCACTGAGGGCGTACCCCAGATCCACCGGAAATAGATGGGTGGCATAAAATAGAATCCCTATCAGTAGCAACGAAGTCGCAATAAACAGGTTAAGGCGTCTTATTAGATAATTAGCCATTACTGCTGCCCCTTATTGCCCATATCATTAAAACCTATGCCGCCAAATGGCATCAGCAGAATGGGCGGGGCATCTGTGTGTTTGAGTAACATACGTTTTGCATACGCTAAAGGTACTAATGGTACCTCGGCATCGATGACTTCTTCTGCCTGTCGATATAATTCGGTACGCTCGCCCTTATCGGTAATCACTTTGGCACGGTTTATCAGCTTATCGTACTGGGCATTACACCAGTTTGACCGATTACTTTTTGAGGCCACTGAGCCACAACTGAGCAACGGGGTATAAAAATTGTCTGGGTCGCTATTATCAGCACTCCAGCCGATCAACACAGAATCATAGTTACTGCTGGATAATTTACGGGTAAATACGCTCCAGTCATAACTTACAATATTGGCTCTGACGCCTACGGCGGCCAAATCTGCCTGAATAAGCTCGGCCGTTTTTTGAGAATTAGGGTTATAAATACGTGCCACTGGCATGGCCCAGATATCAATGCTGAGATTACGTATTCCCGCTTGTTTCAGCAAATCACGCGCTTTTTGCGGATTGTATTGATAATCCAAAGCGGTTCCCGTATACGCCCAAGATGAAGGCGGGAGAATACCTGAAGCTTCAACGGCGGTATCCTGATACACGGCGCGCAGCAAGTTTTGTTTATCAATGGCATAAGCTAACGCCTGACGCACTTTGATATTATCTAGCGGCGGCTTGCGGGTGTTGAACGCCCAATAAGCCACATTCATCCCTGGCTGACTTTCAAGTGTCAGATTCTCATGAGCGGCCACCACTGGCAATTCTCCCGCTTTGGGGAGCGCAGAAATACTGCAGTCACCTACAATCAACTTTGATAGGCGAATGGTGCTGCGAGGGGTGATATCAAACACCAATTGATCAGCGGATGGAATGGTGCCCCAATAACCAGGATGGCGGCGGAAACGGATATATTCGTTCTTAACGTAATCCACTAACATAAATGGGCCGGTGCCTACCGCCTTGCTGTCAATGTCTGACATATGTCCAGATGCTTGCAACTGGTCGGCATATTCTTTTGACAGGATCACGGCAAAATCAGTCGCCATGTTGGCCATAAATGATGCGTCCGGATAATTGAGCTCAAAGCGCACTTTGTCACTGTCGAGCTTAACAACCCGCTTGATTAGTTTTTCGAACCCAATGCTTTCAAAAAAAGGATAGCCGGTGCGTGATACAAAATGGAATGGGTTGTTCTTGTCAATGATCCGTTCAAACGAAAATACAACATCATCGGCATTAAACTGGCGGGTAGGATGGAAATAAGGACGATCCTGGAAATTGACGCCGTGGCGTAGCTCGAAATCGTAATTCAGCCCATCTTTACTGACATGCCAGGATGTCGCCAGCGCGGGGATGAACTCGCCAGTGTAGGGGTTATCATCAATGAGGCGGTTATATATTTGATGTGAGGTGGCATCAATGGTGGTCCCGGAGGTCACTGTTTGTGGATTAAAAGACTCTGGGTTACCTTCGGAACAATAAACCAAGCCCGAAGGCACCGGCAGAGGGCCACAACCAACCAGTGCCAACCCCAGCAGTGTGCAGCTTGACAGTCGCAGTTTTAACTTGCCTGTGAACCTGAGCATTCTCAATCGTAGCCTTTTAACCAGTGAAATACCCGTAACGGCAAGCGTTGTCGGCCTGGTGTTGAACATCCGCAGATTCATTGCACATTGCTAATTATCGGTACATTGACCCGCAATTCTAACAGTGTCAGGTTGCCTTGGGCAATTCCCTCAGTTTTTGTCCAGCAAATTGTATTTTTTGAGGATCCCGCGTAGTTGATGATAGCTGAGTTGTAATAGGTCGGCGGTTTTTTTCTGATTGAACTGACTGACGACCAGCGCTTTCTGGATCAATTCCACCTCAAATGCTTCGCAGCTTTGCTTAAAGTCCACTGGGAATTCAAATGAACTGGGTTCACTCATGGTTCTGAGTTCATCATTGATCGGTAATGCTGGCTCTGATGGGATAGCTGCGGTGGTGTCTGTGGCAATGACTGGTTGTCTTGACAAGGTACGGATCCGCTGTTGTGGCCGATAGGGCGAGTCAAACGGATCCAGTACAATTTCGCGGATCGGTTTTTCTTCATTGCCGTGGCGGTAGACACTGCGTTCAACCGTATTTTTTAACTCACGAATATTACCCGGCCATTCATAATTCAATAATGTATGCACCGCGCTGTTAGTAAATCCAGGAAAGAGCTTCAGCTTGAGCTGTTTAGCCATGCCAAGCGCGAAATGTTCTGCCAACGGCAAGATATCTTCTTGGCGGTAGCGCAGCGGTGGCAGGGTGATCACGTCAAATGCCAAGCGGTCCAACAAATCAGCTCGAAATTCCCCTGCCTCGGCTAAAGACGGCAAATCTTCGTTTGCTGCACAGATAAGCCGCACATCAGCAGTGAGCGTTTTACTGCCGCCAACCCGTTCATATTCGCCATATTCAATGACCCGTAGTAGTTTTTCTTGGATCAGCCCGGAAGTGTTGGCCAGTTCATCCAGAAATAAAGTGCCACCATCAGCCCGTTCGAAGCGGCCTTCATGGCGTGCACGGGCGCCGGTAAAGGCGCCAGCTTCATGACCAAATAGTTCACTTTCGAGTAAATTTTCACTGAGCGAAGAGCAGTTAAGTTTGATAAAGTTCTGTTCCCAGCGCTGTGAAAGAAAATGCAAACGCTCGGCGATAAGCTCTTTGCCGGTGCCGCGCTCGCCAATGATCAATACGGGTTTGGATAACGGCGCCAGCTGAGAGACGTGCTCCAGCACTTCCAGAAATGCGTTGGACTGTCCGATAAGATTATCTTGCTGATAGGATCTGCTCACGATAACTGTTGGTCTTTAACGCTAATAAGTGGTGAAATTCATAATATGTGGCTGGTAAAAATAAATAAAGAAAAACTTTATTTTAATCTAACATTATGAAAAATAATAACATATACAACTTGGCACGGTATCTGTATTACAATGTCCGCAACCCACAATAATTTTTGAGGACAGGATTATGGGAATTTTTACGCGTTTCGCTGACATCATTAACTCCAATATCAGTGCTTTGTTAGACAAAGCAGAAGATCCGGAAAAAATGGTGCGCCTGATCATTCAGGAGATGGAAGACACTCTGGTGGAAGTCCGTTCTACTTCGGCCAAAGTGTTAGCCGAGAAAAAAGAACTGCTGCGCCGCATTGCCAAAATGCAGACTCAGGTGCAGGACTGGCAGGAAAAGGCCGAACTGGCGCTAACTAAAGAGCGTGAAGACTTAGCAAAGGCGGCTTTGGTGGAAAAACAGAAAGTCGCAGCAACAGTACAAACCCTTGAAAAAGAGTTGGAAGTTGTTGAAGAACATATTGTCCGCCTGAAAGAGGAAGTAGGACAATTGCAGGAAAAACTGGCAGATGCCAAGGCTCGGCAGAAGACTATTATTATCCGTAAGCAGTCAGCATCTTCGCGCTTGGAAGTAAAAAAACAGCTGGACTCCAGCAAAATTGATAATGCTATGCTGAAGTTTGAACAGTATGAGCGGCGCATTGAAGGGCTGGAAGCCGAAGTGGAATCCTATGAACTGGGCGGGAAAAAGAACAGTTTGGATGCTGAATTTGCAGCCTTAAAAGCCGACGATGAAGTCAGCGAAGAGCTGGCGGCACTGAAAGCCAAAATGAAAGGCAAAGCCGCCAAGTCTGAAAAATAACAATTAGATAGAGCTGAGGTGAATTATGGATATGGATCTGTTGATGGCACCACTGATTTTGTTCATGATCTTTGTGGCACCCATCTGGCTGATTCTTCATTATCGCAGCAAGCGGCAGGTGGGCAAGGGGCTGACCGATGAAGAGTTCAAACAACTCAATGAGTTGGTTGATAAAGCTGAAAAAATGAGCCAACGTATTACCACGTTAGAGTCTATTTTGGATGCTGAGTCACCAGAGTGGAGGCAACGCCATGACAGATAAAAGAAAAACCTTATATCGCAATAAGCGTAACGGTAAAATTGCTGGGGTATGTGCCGGGATTGCCGACTACTTTAATCTCGAAACCTGGTTGGTCAGAGTGGCGGTTGTCTCTATCTTCCTGCTGGGAGGCTCCGCAGTCATGGTGGTAGCTTATGTGGCACTATGGATGATCCTAGATGAGACACCACGCGACTTTGATTCGGAATATCGCGAGCTAGGGATTAAGAAAAAAGTGTGGCAAGCGGGTGAACCTGCTACCCAAGCGCTCAGAGATCTGAACCAACGTTTTGCCGGGTTGGAACGCAAATTGCGGGATATGGAAACTTACGTCACCTCAGAACAGTATGAGTTGAAGCGCCAAATTAATAACCTGTAATCCTCATTGAGGGCGGTATAACCGCCCTTTTGTTTTTGGGAGCGCTATGAGCCACTGGCAGCAACTAAAGAACAAAGCCCTTGAACTTACCTATAGAACGGCTGATCAGCATGTACGTTTAGCGGTAACCGGGCTGGCGGGAGCCGGTAAAACCGCATTTATTACCGCCATTATCAACAAACTGATCAATGCCTCCCCTGAACATGCCAGTCAATTGCCATTATTTACGGTGTGTCTGGAACACCGTTTGCTGGAAACCAAGCGGGTACTACAACCCGATCTGCAACTGGCTAGCTTTGCTTATGATGCGGCGTTGGCGCAACTGACCGGGGAGCAAGCACAATGGCCTGCCTCTACAACGAATATCAGCGAGTTACGACTTGCCATAAAATATCGCCCGAAGCAGGGATTTCGAGGTCGTCTGCTCAATGGTGCCAGTGCGACATTACTCTTGGATATTGTCGATTACCCTGGTGAGTGGTTACTGGATTTACCCATGCTCGAACAGGATTATCAGCAGTGGTGTCGTACTATTTGGGCAACGGCAACTAACTTAAATCGTTCACCATTTTATGATGAATTCAAGGCCAGTGTGATGGCGCTACAGCCAGCGGCTGATGCCAGTGATGAGTTGCTCGCAGCGATAGCTAATCATTATCAACGATTGTTGCAAGATATGGTGCAACAACAGGGATTTTATCTGGCTCAGCCGGGACGAATGCTATTACCTGGCGACCTCGCTGGGGCGCCTATTTTGAGTTTTTTCCCGTTGCTTCCGGAACAGTTGACCGCAGCAGATGCTTTTGGTCGCAATAGTATCTACCAGATTTTGGAACATCGTTATCAGGAATATGTTGCCAAGGTTGTCCGGCCGTTTTACCACGACTATTTTGCCGGATTTGATCGGCAACTGGTGTTAGTTGATTGTTTCACAGCACTCAATCGTGGTAAGGCGCAGTTTGACGACATGACCAAAGCGTTAAACGCCATCACCCAGAGCTTTCGTTTTGGTCGCCGCAGTTTATTGCGACGCTTGTTTGCCCCAAAAATCGACTGTTTGTTGTTTGCCGCTAGTAAAGTGGACCAGATTACCCGAGATCAACAAGGTAATGTGCTGGCGCTGTTAAATGCCATTCTGGCTCCTGGACGTAATTTTGCCGACAGTGCAGGCTGTGCCGTGGAAACGATGGCCGTCAGCGCCATTCGGGCCACTAAACCCGGAATGGTCCGAGACAGTGAGTACGGTGAACAAGAGGTGGTTGTTGGCAATCGCCTTAGTGACCGACAACCGGTTACACTTTATCCGGGGCAGGTGCCACGGCAATTGCCGGATGCCGTTTTTTGGCAGCAACAGGGCTTTCGCTTTTGTGACTTCGCGCCGCCGCAATTGCAGCCAGGGCAGACTTTTGAGCATATTCGCCTCGACTATCTATTGAACTTCCTGCTGGGAGATAAACTGCAATGACTCGCAAAATTGTCACATCTGCAGAGGTCGCGGAATCTCAACCTCCAGAGCACAGTAGCACCGATAACCTGCGACCTTTTCGTGAGTATCAGCGTGATAAGGTTCAGTTTGAAGACAGCGAAACCTCGTTACTGTCGATGACAGAAGAGGCTGATATAGAAGCAATATTGGAGGGAGACTCAACCACTAAACAAGCGTCACTGCGGGCGTTACTTCAGCCAAAAAAACTCTCAGTACTGGCAAAGTTGGCATTAACAGGCTTGTTGGCCGCAGTGCTGGTGCAGACAGGACTCGGGTTAGCCGATGCCTGGCAACAGAGTCCATGGCTATTTGCATTTTATAGCGCTGTTATCTCTTTTGTGCTGGCATGGGCTGGCCACACAACTGTTGTCGAGTGGCAACAATTGCGGCGGCTGCGGCAAGTAGAAGACGCCCGCGTACAAGGAGAGCGCTTACTTGGCAGCATGCAGATGGGCGAAGCTGTGCCTTTTATTCGCAACATCACCACCGCCATGCCGACGTCAGCAGCTGCATCTATTCGGCAGTTGGAGAAATTGTTGTCAGCGGAACAGAACGATGCCGAGCAGGTGATGTTATTCGAGTCAATTGTGCTGCGTCAACGCGATAGCGCTGCGCGGAAAATTGTCCGACATTTTGCCGCAGAGTCAGCTTTATTGCTGGCCATCAGCCCGTTTGCCATGCTTGATATGGCGCTGGTGCTATGGCGTAACCAGAAAATGATCAGTCGCATAGCAGAATGTTATGGCATCAAGCTGGGGTATTGGAGCCGCATTCGATTGTTTCGCGGTATTCTGCTCAATATCTTGTATGCAGGAACAACTGAACTGGCGATGGATATTGGCAATCAACTGTTGTCAGTGGAGTTGACTGGAAAATTATCGGCGCGCTTAGGGCAGGGGCTAGGGGCGGGTTTGTTAACGGCCAGATTAGGCTATCAGGCAATGGCGTTGTGCCGTCCGTTGGCGTTTGATGAAAAATCCCGTCCTCGGTTATCTGGCATTCATAAAGAGCTGTTATTGGAGTTACAACAACTAAGACACAAGGCAAAACAGTCTGCGGATGAGACGCAATGAGGTGATTAAGCTACTTCATGGTTGGCTAATTTTTAAGCATTAACTACACTTTCTTAGGGCCAGGGATTTGGAGATTTAGGCCCATTATGAATATGGATGATAAAAAGGAGAGAGTGATGAACCCATACCTGAAGACGTTTGTAATTGTCACCGCATTACTGACACCTACTCTTGCCGCTCCACTGTTAGCTGAAACCCCCAAAGCTGATATGGCGATGCAAAAGGTTAATCCTCAGAAAATCAGTATTAATACTGCCACTGCCGCCGAGTTGCAGATGCTTAAAGGAATTGGCGAAGCGAAAGCTAAGGCGATAGTGGAATATCGTGAGGCCAATGGCAAATTTTCGTCGCTGGAAGAACTGACCAAGGTGAAAGGAATTGGGGCTAAATTCCTTGAAAAGAACGCTGAATTGCTAACGCTATAAGCAATACTGCGATTATCAAAAAGTCTGCTTTGTCGGACTTTTTGCTTATCTAATGTGCAGTTACACCTATCTTTTTGAGGAATAGGGTATTTATCCTTGATCCTCTCGAGGCCTTCAGGGATAATCGGCGCCGTTGCAGTGGTTCTGCAAATCTGTGGCGACCCCAGGGTCCCCCCGCAATGATAACTTGTGAACCCGGCCAGGCCCGGAAGGGAGCAACCGTAGCAAGCGACTCATGTGCCGGGGTGTTGGCTCTGGGGGAGCCTCCAATTTTCCGCTCGTTTATTTATTCGTTCAGACCGCGGTCTTATCATCTTTAATGAGTTTTGATTTCAAAAATGCTCGTGATTTTTCCAGCGCATGGTAGATTTCCCGGCGCATCTGCTCTTGTTCATTGAGATCTTCATAAAAATAGGTATCCACCAGATGATGAATATAGCGCACCGGTAACTGATTTAGCGTTATGCAGGCTAAATCCGCCAGATAGCTTTCCGGCAGTTCATCAAGCAGTCCCTCATCAGATAAAATTTCCATCAACAGCACTTCATAATAGTTGCGGATATCCAATTGCATTCACTATTCTCCTTCAGTTAGCAAAACACTCGGTGGCGCCAAAGTATAACTGACTGTGTCCGGACACTAATTGTAGAATGTCCCGGCAATATCCGCCGCCACTAACGCAGACAATTGGGATCTCCATTGTAGTGGCAAGATGTAGTATCCACTTATATCTCTGATAAATATCCTGAACTGTCAGCGCCAATAGACCGAGTTCATTATCTTGGCGTACATCAACTCCAGCATCATAGAAAATTAGTTGTGGCTGGTGCCTTTGTAATATTAAAGGCAAGGTGTGCTGTAATGACGCCAAATAGTGGCTCCCATCGGCACCAGGTGACAGCTCTAAATCGTAGTGTGAATGTGGTTTATGTGCTGGGAAGCTTTTGCTGCAGTGCCTGGTATTTCTGGTGCAGTGCTTGGTATTTCTAGATGGAAAAGCGAAGATGCGGAGGTAACGCCAGCTTTAAATAGCTGGCGTGGTAGATGACCGGGATCACAGCGTTAGCTTATTACAGCTGTTTAATCGCCCAACTCATAAACTCTTTGCGAGTGGCCGCATCAGCGTGTAACCACCAATACTGCAGCATCTGTCCGGCATGGGCCGCACTATCTGCTTTTGTGGCGGGAGAATTGGCTTCTGTCGTGGACATCGGTGCCGTCATAGCTTCTACCGCCGTTGGCTGTCGCATTGTCGCCACCGGGACCTCTTTGCCTGCAGTCACTGCCGCTGATGCAGAATCGATATCCACCCCAGTATCGGTGCCCAGCAACTTGCTTACGAAAGAATCTTCTTTCAACTGTGTTTGTACAATACTGTAATCTACCGTGCCGCCATCTTTACGGGTAATGACCACGTTCGGCGCTTTTGCATAGTCTTTGGGGCTGACCACTTTGTTTTTGGGGGCGAGCAGATATTGATAATCACCATTAACGTTCAAGGTGACTATAAAAGGTGACGATTTCACGAAGTTAGGGCTATCACTAATGCCATCTTCATACACATCACTGTAACGTATCGCAATTTTATGCTCGCCTTCGCTTAACGTCAGCTCGCTCTTGTGGGTGAAATGGTTGGTTTCGACCTCTTGTCCATCCAGTGCCAGATATTCGAAAGACATAGGAATATTGAGATTGGCCGCAAATACAGAGGATGAACTAAGAAGCGCAAGCAGCGCTGAAGCGGTCAAAGTGAATTTCATTGTTGCTCCTTAACGATGGTTATTTTGCTGCGGACGTTCGAACACTTGAATGCGATCTTCAATGTAACTGATGGCCTGCCTGCATTTGCCCAAACGGCGGTGCATTAAAAGCAGGTCATTTTGAAGTGCAATTTTTGCAGTACTATGACAGGTGTCTAGTTGCGATTGCAATTGTTCGATTTTGAATAAAATTTTTTTCTCCCAATTCAGATGTTTATTTAGCTCCTCGTAGAGTCTGTGACTACTATGCATCACTTGATTGGCAATCCAGTCAAAGCCACTTGATTGATGCTGTTGCGATTGCTTTTTCTGGAAATAGCGTTGTTTGCTGTTTTTTTGTTGCTGCTGCTCTTTGACATCAATAGCAGTTGTTGCCATGGCTCGTTTCAGTGCCGAAAAGCGATCTTGGATCCTCTCACAGGTCCTAGCGACTGTGGCAGCAGACATCTGTAACTGCAGTTGTTTTTCCAGTTGATTAATATTGTCCCGGATCTGCTGCACACAAGGTGTGAGCTTGGCTCCATGCTGGTGGAATAACTCATCATTAAACCGTTCCAAATGTTCCAGCAGTTTATAATCATGTGCAGGCAATGAGGCATCATATTGGAGTACCTGCTGTTCCAGTTGTTGCAATTGTACTCTCAACTTGGCAATCAGTTGTGACTGGTTCATAGCCAAGCGCTCCAGGTCAGATGCAGCGCCATCGCTATTACCACAGTAATAAACAATGGTCGGATAAACGGCAGACCAAAGCGAATGGCTGAATGTGCTCCGACGAATGATCCAAGCATCATGCTTAGTCCCAATAACAACCCAATCGCAATATCGACCTTTCCCAGTAATAAGAATACCGTCAGTGCGGTAGTGTTACTGGCAAAGGTCATCGCGCGCGACAAGGCGCAGCTTTTCAGAAATGACAGTTTATGTAGTGCTTTGGAGCTTACTATCCAGATGGCACCAATACCAGGACCGGCGAATCCATCATAGCCACCCAATATTAACCCTTGCAGAATCTTACGGCTACGCTTGGGATATTTTTCATTGTCGGTGCTGGGACTTTCCTCAAGAATTTTTCGGCTCAAGAGACTGTAGAGCGCAATCACCATTATCAACACTGGCAATAATTTTTCCAGCCACGAGGTATCGACCAGATACACTAGAATGCTGCCACACAACGCACCGGTAGTCGTTGCCGCAAAGCAGGAGCGCCACAATCTGGGCTGCAACAATTGCTGTCGATAATAGGTATAAGCCGCCATGGATGAACCAAAGCTTGCCGCGAGTTTATTGGTGCCAAGTGCCATATGTGGTGGCATGCCAATGGTCAATAATGCCGGTATTGACAGCAAGCCGCCACCGCCGACGACGGCATCAATAAAACCGGCGATAACCCCAACTATGCTAAGCAACAGCCAATTGCCAGAATGAGTAACTAGTTCCACGAATTTCCCGACTTATTCGATGACTCGGCGGTAGGGGGGCAGTGCATCCAACAGCGCTTTACCATAACGCTTGCTGACCAGACGGCGATCAAGAATGGTAATGCGGCCATAATCTTCCTCTTTCCGTAGTAACCGTCCACAACTTTGAATTAGCTTGCGACTAGCATCGGGAATCGTCAATTGTAAAAAAGGATTACCCCCTTTTAGCTTGATATATTCTGAATGTGCCTGTTCTACCGGGGAGGTGGGAACTGCAAAAGGGAGTTTGGTGACAATAAGATTCGTCAGGTAATCGCCTGGTAAATCCAACCCTTCAGAAAAGCTGCCGGTGCCGAATAAAATACTAGGCTGCCCACTATCACAACGCTGCTTATGGGTTTCCAGTAGCAGTTGTCGCGGAGCATTGCCCTGAATAAGCGGCTCGGCTGGTAATTTGTCTTTAAGTAACTCTGTCACTTTCTCCATTTGCCAGTAGGACGCAAACAGCACTAATGTTGCTTGTTCTTCTTCGACCAACGCTTTGATCTGCTGTGCCAGTTCATCGGTATAAGCGTCATCAGCAGGCTCCGTTTGCATTTGCGGTAAAAACAACGTCGCGTTATTCGCAAAATCAAATGGTGACTGCAGTGCCAGATAGCGACTGCCATCATTGAGTGATAATCCCACTTGGTATGTAAAGTGTTCAAAGCTGTTAAGCGCTCGCAGCGTGGCACTGCATAACACGACGCCAGCGGCTTTCTCCCAAAGCATTTTTTCCAGCATGAATCCCACTTCAATTGGCGATGCACTGCACAGATAGTCAGGCTGCTTGCCAGAAATCACCTCAATCCAACGTGCCAGTGGGGCGCCTTTGGGATTATCTTCCCGAGCCATCATTTTCCAGAGCTTTTGCAGATTTTCTAGCCGCTGCAGCATAAAACCGCATTCAGTCAGTAAGGCTTCTGCCTGATGCTTAGGGAGTTCGCCGTCTTTAAAACTCTCATTGAGCAGCAACTGCATCTTGTTAAATTGTTTGACGGCATCACTGCTTGCCGTGGACAGGTTTTCCGCCAGGATCAATAAGGCCCCAGGCAATTTGCCGTGCTCAAAACGCCAGCGTTGATCTTCATTAGCAAATAACTTGGGTTGGGTTTCGCAAAAATGCGCCACCTTATTGAGTAATGACGTGAGCTCTGCAACGCGATCCAGCATGGCTTGGGCCGGGGCAATGATATTGTTGCTTTTTATCTGTGCTTGTAACTTTCCTGCAAGTTTACCGACCTTTTCTAACCAGTCTGTTGCTCCCCGCACCGTGGCTTGCGCACTAGAGAAATCTCGCGCAACAATCGGCAGATGGTGAGCCTCATCAATGACATAAAACAGATTTTCCGGTTCTGGCAGGATCACGCCGCCTCCCAACTCCAGATCGGCGAGAAGCAAACTGTGGTTGGCAATCAGTACATCCCATTCATCGAGATTTTCTCTCGCTTTGTGAAATGGACAGTTTGCATGGTTTGCCAATTGTTTATGACAACTGTGCTTATCTGAAGCTATCTGTTGCCACAAGTGATCAGGTAGCGGTGTTTCCAGCGTATCCCACTCACCATTCCAGCGTCCGGCGCGATAATCCTGTAACAGCTGTTGTAGCGATTGTATCTGCGACTGGTCTGGCTTGGTTTGCCACATCGCCATCTGTCCTGTACTGCTCTCGCCAATCAGCATCTCCAGCTTCGCTAGACAAACATAGCGTTGTCGGCCTTTTACTAGTCCGAATTTAAAATCGATACCCGAGTGCTGTAAAAAGAAGGGGAGGTCCTTGTGCAGCAACTGCTCTTGCAATGCTACAGTTGCCGTGGAGATGCAGACTTTTTTCTTAGACGCCAGTGCCAGCGGAATGGTACCGAGAATGTATGCCAAAGACTTACCGATACCAGTGCCAGCCTCGATAACGATGATATGCCGCTGCTTGTCATATTCCCCTGCCAACGTCTTTGAGATTTCTGCCACCATGTAATTCTGTTCCCGACGGGAACGAAAATTAGGCAGGGCGCTAGAGATTGCCTTATAAATCTCGCGGATCTGGTTTTTTACATTGGCAGCAAGCATTGAATGGATCCTGGAAAATAATCCTGTATATATTAACAGTAATTTCTTATCCTAATAAACCTTTAATGTCAGCGGATGTATTTTATGCCCACCAGTGGTTTTACAACAGTCAAAGGCCGCATTCTTACCCGGCAGACGTTATATTCTGCTGAGGGTATGTGTCTGCGTTACTGTTTGAAAACCGATTCAGGGCCGTTGACCGTGGACGTCCCAGACCAAGCACAAGTGGCCTTCGTTCCACAAATTGCGGTCGCTGCGGTAACCCACAGATTTCCCACTATCACCTGCCGCTCTTTGTCACTCAAGAATTTTCAGCAGCAGCCTATGGCAGCGTTATATTGCCATAACCGTAAACTGTTTCGTGAGCTGCAGCGTTGGAGTCGGGAACATAATATCGCATTGCATGAAACAGAAATTCGCCCTCATCAACGGTATCTGATTGAACGTTTTATCGCCTTGGATGCCGAATTTTTTGGACAGTGTGCTGACTATGATGCAACCCATTTTATTGCCAGCAAAGCGCGCCCCGTGACCTTGGGCGATGACATCAAACTGAGAGTTGTGTCACTTGATGTGGAGTGCAGTTTTACTGGAGAGCTGTATTCCATCGGCTTGTATGGCGAGGATGAGCAGAAGCAGCCTTTACGCAAAGTTATTATGGTTGGGCCAAAGCAAACGGCTGAAGGGTGGATAGACTGGGTGGCGGATGAGCGACAGTTGTTAGCGGCTTTGGTCACTTGGTTTGCTGAGTGGCAGCCGGACGTGATACTAGGATGGTCGGTGGTGACCTTCGACCTCGCGCTGTTATGGCGGCGTTTCACCTTTCATAGCATACTCCCAGCTCTTGGCCGTGGTGGTGCTTTGCTTGAATGGCTGGTAGAAGACAAATTCCGGCCTGAAACACTGCAATTGCCTGGAATCGTTGTCCTTGATGGTATTGATTGGCTCAAAGCCGCATTTTACAAATTTGACCGTTATTCATTGGAATATGTATCGCGACAACTGTTAGGTGAAGGTAAACAGATCCATGATGTTGATAATCGCGGACAGGAAATTACTCGACTTTTTCAGCAGGACAAGTTGGCACTAGCTCGTTACAACCTCAGTGATTGTCGATTGGTCTGGGAGATTTTTGGCAAAACGCATTTACTGCCATTTGCCATTGCCAGAGCGCAATTAACTGGACTGGAGTTTGGCCGGGTAGGTGCTTCTGTTGCGGCGTTTAACAACCTGTATTTACCGCATCTGCACCGCGCCGGCTACGTTGCCCCTGCGAGTCCGCTGAGTGATGGACTGGAAAGCCCTGGCGGCTATGTGATGGATTCCATCCCTGGGTTATATCGCGATATTCTGGTGCTAGATTTTAAAAGTCTGTATCCCTCTATCATCCGAACCTTCTTGATTGACCCGTTAGGTATGATCCTTGGCCTGCGGCGGCCAGCTAGTGAAACCGTAGAAGGTTATCGCGGCGCCCGTTTTGCGCGACAACAGCATATTCTACCGCGGCTGGTGGAAAAGCTGGCACAAGCTCGAGAACAAGCGAAGCAACAACAAGATGCGCCCTTGTCCCAAGCCATCAAGATCATTATGAATTCATTATATGGTGTACTTGGTTCCCGCGGCTGCGTATTCCACGATGCGCGGCTCGCCAGTTCCATCACCATGCGCGGTCATTGGATCATGCAGACCACTAAGACTTGGATTGAGCAGCAAGGCTATCAGGTCATCTACGGTGACACCGACTCCACGTTTGTCTGGCTTGGTGAACATCACGGAATCGAAGACCCCGCGGCTTTTGGGCACCAACTCGCCGCTAACATCACTCAGAAGTGGCGTGAGCACATCAAACAGGCTTTTGCGCTGGATAGCTCGCTGGAGCTGGAATTTGACAGTCATTACCAGCGTTTTTTGATGCCGACATTGCGAGGTTCCTCTGAGGGCTCAAAAAAACGTTATGTTGGCGCAGTTCGCGGTGGTAACGGTGGACTTGAGCTGGTGTTTAAAGGGATGGAACAAGTGCGTAGTGACTGGAGCCCACTCGCTAAGCGTATCCAATATGAACTTTATCATCGCTTATTTAACGATTGCGATGTGACAGCGTACTTAGCAGCACAAGCGGAACTGTTACAACAGGGGAAATTGGATGAAGAACTGGTGTTCAGCAAGCAGTTAAGGCGTTCACTCGATGCGTATCAATCCAATGTCCCGCATGTGAAAGCTGCCCAAATGCAGGTCGATGCTTTGAATGACCCGTCATATGGCAAAAAGGGCCAACGCATTGATTATGTCATCACCGTCAATGGCCCGGAACCTCAGTCACTGCGCCGCTCCGCTATCGATTACTCCTATTATCTGGATAAACAGATAAAACCCATTGCAGAGCCAGTACTTTCGCTGTTACAGCTGTCCTTCGAACAGCTAGTTCTTAGGCAGATGACATTGATCTGAATTATGTTTTTCTTCATTTTTCATTATCTAACTGTTTTTTTAAGCAAATTTATATTCTTTGTTAGACATTGTAAATAATTGCTAATTCGTCTGTTTTTA
>NZ_JAFNJD010000050.1:0-36257 GCF_017368415.1 Shewanella sp. 4t3-1-2LB | reverse complement strand
TGCTTGGTGACAATAGCATTGTGGTACCACCTGACTCCATCCCGAACTCAGAAGTGAAACACAATCGCGCCGATGGTAGTGTGGGGTCTCCCCATGTGAGAGTAGGTCATCGCCAAGCGCCTATTTAAATCGAAGGCCTCAGTGAAGATTGAGGCCTTTTTGCTTTCTATCACTTTTCTCCCGTATTGATGCAAACCTTATGAGCTGAGGTTACAATGCGTGCTTCTGTTTTCAGCTATTGGCTCTCATGTCGCACAATCCGTTCTCTTTAAAATCCTATAACACCTTTGGACTGAATGTATCTTGTAAAGCATTCATTGACGTGACGTCAATTACGGAACTCATCCAATGTTGTCAGTTGTTGCAACAACAGGGCAAGCCTTTCCTCATCCTTGGTGGTGGGAGCAATGTGTTGCTGTTGGAAGACTATCTTGGCACCGTTATTCATATTGCGATAAAAGGGATAGACGTTACTGAAGATACGGCATATTACTACTTGTCCGTCGCTGCCGGAGAGAGCTGGCATGGGTTGGTACAGTTCTGCTTATCGCAAGGTATCGCTGGATTAGAGAATATGGCGCTGATCCCCGGCACAGTTGGGGCGGCTCCTATACAAAATGTAGGTGCTTATGGTTTGGAGTTCGCGGCAGCCTGTGATTGGGTTGAGTACCTAGAACTACCAGAATGTCGTATCACAAGATTACGTGCCGATGCCTGCGAGTTTGGCTACCGTGAATCGATATTTAAGCAGCAATTGCGTAATACTGCGGTTATCACGCGTGTTGGTATCAAGTTGCCGAAAGCTTGGATGCCGATACTGAATTATGGTCCGTTAAAACATTTACCCGTGGACAGTGTTACACCTCAGCAGATATATGACATTGTGTGCCAAGTACGGCAGCAAAAATTGCCTGATCCAGCTGTACTCGGCAATGTTGGTAGTTGCTTTAAGAATCCAGTAATAGACACTGATACCTACCAGCACTTAGCCGCTCGCTACCCAGATATGGTCGCTTACGAGTTGCCGGACGGAAAGCTGAAGATTGCCGCCGCTTGGTTGATTGACCAAGCTGGCTTAAAAGGACAAACGTTTGGTGAGGTCATGGTACATGAAGGACAGCCCTTGGTGCTGGTAAATTTGGGACGAGCCAAAGGGGCTGACGTGGTACAAGCATTGAAAGCCGTTCGAGCCAAAGTACATCAAGTATTTGGGATAGTTATGGAGCCAGAGCCCCGAACTTATGGAGCTTATGGGGAAAGGGGGATCTGATGATATCAGGATCATGGCAACGTAAACGCGCTATTCTGGCTTGCTTAAACCAAGGAGAGTTTGTCTCTGGTGAGGCTCTAGCTGAGGTGCTGGGTGTATCCCGCGCTGCTGTTAGCAAGCACATCAATGCGCTTGCTGACTATGGAATAGATATTTGCAGCGTCAAAGGCAAGGGCTATAAGTTATTTGACCCGGTATTCCTCATGGATGAGGCTAAGTTGCTCACCAATTGCCCCAATCGCTGTTTCTATTTTGATGAAATCCCCAGTACCAACGCTTTTTTGCTGCAATATACCGAAGAGTTACAGTGCGGCGACATCTGTATTGCGGAGTTTCAGTCGGCTGGGCGGGGCCGCCGAGGGCGCAAATGGGTCTCACCTTATGGCAGCCATCTGTATTTCTCAATGTTCTGGCATCTACCTTTGGGAATGTCACAGGCGATGGGGCTAAGCTTGGTGGTTGCATGTTCATTGGTTAGCGTGTTGCAGCAGCTTGGCACCGATAATATAGGTGTTAAGTGGCCTAACGATATCTACTTTGAAAATCGCAAACTGGCAGGTGTACTGATAGAGATGACTGGCACTGCTGACAGTGGTTGCAATCTGGTCATAGGTATTGGGGTGAATATCGCTATGCCTCAGCAGCAAGGCGAGCTGATCGAGCAACCCTGGAGCGATCTGCGACAGGTTATCAGCGATCCAGATAAGACTCTGTTGGCACTAACGCTACAACAGCAGTTACGCAAAGACCTCAAGCTGTTTGAGCAAAGTGGTTTAGCCGTCTTTACTGAACGTTGGCACGCTGCTGATATTTATTTGGGGCGTGAAGTACGCTTATTAGTTGGCAATGAAAGTGTGAGTGGCTGCTATCAGGGAATAGACACTCAAGGTGGTGTCGTGCTGGATACCGCCGATGGACTACAGCATTTTGTCGGTGGTGAGATCAGCCTACGGCAAGCCTGATTACTTGCGCAATAATACTTGTTCCATGGCGTGATTTTTACCTTTTTTCAAGATCAAATGAGCCCGTTCGCGGGTGGGTTTAATATTGCTCCGCAGGTTAGGGCCGTTAATGGTGTCCCAGACATGAGATGCCATTTTTGTTGCCTCGTCATCGGCTAAACTGGCAAAGTGGTGGAAATAGGATTTCGGATCAGCAAAGGCGCTGCTTCGAAACTGTAAAAAACGGTCGATATACCATTCCTTCAACCACTTTTCTTCGGCATCAACGTAGATAGAAAAATCCACAAAGTCCGAAACAAACGGGCGCTTGATACTCACCGGAGAGTCGAGCTCTGTCTGCAGCACATTTAGTCCCTCAAGGATCAGAATATCCGGCTGACGTACACTGATAGTTTGTTGTAGGCGATCATAGGTTATATGGGAATACAGCGGTGCCTGCACTTCCTCAATACCAGATTTGATAGCAGAAACAAATTCTACTAACAGCTTCATATCGTAGCTTTCAGGAAAGCCTTTGCGCTGTAATAATCCACGGCGTTTAAGTTCGTCCAAGGGGTATAGAAAGCCATCGGTGGTGATCAGGTCAACCTTGGGATGTTCCGGCCAGTGACTCAACAGCGCCTGTAGGATACGGGCAGTGGTGCTTTTACCCACGGCCACACTGCCTGCAATACTGATGATGTATGTACTCTTGGCTGCCTGTTGCCCAAGAAACTGATTCAGTACGACACCACGTTGCTGTTTCGCCTTCACAATCAGATTTAATAATCGGCTCAAGGGCAGATAGATATCAGTGACTTCCGATAATGATATCTTCTCATTGATGCCGCGTAATTCGCTCAGATCAGCTTCAGTTAGGGTCAATGGTACTGCATCGCGCAGTTGTGCCCACGAATTGCGATTAAAAGGCATATAAAGTGCCTGCTGAATGGTATTTGACAGTGACATCTGATCCCCTTATCCAAGGACAGGCACAGTACACCATGCAAAATTGTTCAACAATAAAAATATTGTGTAGCTGCGGTTTAGCGGCCACTTCGGTTAATGGATGTCCACAGCCTTTCCGACAGACAAATTGTTATTGCAGGTCTTCGGCCAAAAAAACGGCGTTTGAGTGATTTTTTCTGAATTTTACTAATTTTATGTTGCACTCGGAGCGACATTTACCTAATATCCGCTACCGAAATGAATGCCGGCATAGCTCAGTTGGTAGAGCAACTGACTTGTAATCAGTAGGTCCCGAGTTCGACTCTTGGTGCCGGCACCATTCATTGGAGGGGTTCCCGAGTGGCCAAAGGGATCAGACTGTAAATCTGACGGCTCCGCCTTCGAAGGTTCGAATCCTTCCCCCTCCACCATTTTTAAAGGTAAATAGATAGCCTAGGTTAGGTGCGCGGGTATCGTATAATGGTAATACTCCAGCCTTCCAAGCTGATAACGCGGGTTCGATTCCCGCTACCCGCTCCAAAATCATGCTGATATGGCTCAGTCGGTAGAGCGCATCCTTGGTAAGGATGAGGTCCCCAGTTCGATTCTGGGTATCAGCACCAGCCTTCCTGGAAAGCCAATCTGTTGCCGTGTAAGATAGACGTTCGACGCGTGTTGCGTCGGACTTTTTCATTATGTACTGGTTTCACCCCCAAACAATCTTAGATTGAGGCAATACCATGTCTAAAGCTAAATTTGAACGTAGTAAACCCCACGTAAACGTGGGTACCATTGGCCACGTTGACCATGGTAAAACCACTCTGACTGCAGCTATCACAACTGTATTGGCCAAGACTTACGGCGGTGAAGCAAAAGATTTCGCGGCAATCGATAACGCCCCAGAAGAGCGTGAACGTGGTATTACCATCAACACCTCTCACGTAGAGTACGACACACCAACTCGTCACTACGCGCACGTAGACTGCCCAGGGCACGCTGACTATGTTAAAAACATGATCACCGGTGCCGCGCAGATGGACGGTGCGATCCTGGTAGTGGCTGCGACTGACGGCCCAATGCCACAGACTCGCGAACACATCCTGTTGTCTCGTCAGGTAGGCGTACCTTACATCATCGTATTCATGAACAAATGTGACATGGTAGATGATGAAGAGCTGCTGGAACTGGTTGAAATGGAAGTGCGTGAACTGTTGTCAGAATACGACTTCCCAGGCGATGACCTGCCAGTTATTCAGGGTTCAGCCCTGAAAGCACTGGAAGGCGAACCAGAATGGGAAGCGAAGATCATCGAACTGGCAGAAGCCCTGGATACCTACATTCCAGAACCAGTACGTGACATCGACCACCCATTCCTGCTGCCAATCGAAGACGTATTCTCAATCTCCGGTCGTGGTACAGTAGTAACAGGTCGTGTAGAACGCGGTATCATCCGTGTAGGTGACGAAGTCGAAATCGTGGGTATCCACGACACCACTAAGACCACCTGTACTGGTGTTGAAATGTTCCGCAAACTGCTGGACGAAGGCCGTGCTGGTGAAAACGTAGGTGTACTGCTGCGTGGTACTAAACGTGATGAAGTGGAACGTGGTCAGGTACTGGCAAAACCAGGCACAATCACTCCACACACCAAGTTCGAATCAGAAGTGTACGTACTGTCAAAAGAAGAAGGTGGTCGTCATACTCCATTCTTCAAAGGCTATCGTCCACAGTTCTACTTCCGTACAACTGACGTGACCGGTACCATCGAACTGCCAGAAGGCGTAGAAATGGTAATGCCAGGCGACAACATCAAGATGGTAGTGACGTTGATCTGCCCAATCGCGATGGATGAAGGTCTGCGTTTTGCGATCCGTGAAGGTGGCCGTACAGTAGGCGCCGGCGTGGTAGCGAAGATCATCGCCTAATCAGGTCGAGATGGATGGAAAAGGAAGCTTCGGCTTCCTTTTTTGTTTCATTACCGACGATGAATTTTGCGATATCAAACAACCTGTGTCCTTGATCGGATAAGGGATTAAGCATACAATCTATGGCCGATTTTTTGAGCCTGAAATAGGCAGTGCCTCAAAATATATTGGGGATATAACTGGGCTTACAGAATTCTGACAGGCCCTTATGCTCGGGTCGCAATGAGTAACGGAATTAACCGATGACAACAAATACCGAAAACCAGGGCCATTCTCTGGATATTCTTAAGTGGGTGATCACTATTGTGCTGCTGGCTGTTGCTATTGTCGGCAACCATTATTACAGCGATGCCAGCGTAGTGGTAAGGGCCCTCGGCGTGATCGTACTGTTTGCCATTGCAGGCTTTGTTGCACTGCAGACAACCAAAGGCAAACTAGCTCTGGCTTTTGCTAAAGAATCGCAGATTGAAGTCCGTAAAGTGGTGTGGCCCACTCGACAGGAAGCGCTCAATACGACCTTTATTGTATTGATTGCCACCGGTGTGTTGGCCATCATCCTGTGGGGCCTAGATGCAGCCCTGTTGAAAATTGTCAACCTTATTACTGGCGTATAGGCTTTCTCATGACAGAAGCGAATGAAGCTAAAAAAAGGTGGTATGTCGTACAGGCTTTTTCTGGTTATGAAGGCCGGGTGTGCAAATCACTGATTGAACATATCAAAATGCACGGTATGGAAAAGTACTTCGGTGAAGTACTGGTGCCTACTGAAGAAGTAGTAGAAATGCGCGGCGGACAGCGTCGTAAAAGCGAACGCAAGTTTTTCCCAGGATATGTGCTGGTTCAGATGGAAATGAACGATGAATCTTGGCACCTGGTGAAAAGTATTCCACGGGTAATGGGCTTTATTGGTGGTACCTCTGACCGCCCGGCCCCGATTTCCGATAAAGAAGCCGACGCAATTCTGCGCCGCTTGCAGGAAACCACCGATTCTCCGACTCATCGTGTTATGTACGAACCTGGCGAAGTGGTTCGGGTTACCGATGGGCCGTTTGCTGACTTCAATGGTACCGTTGAAGAAGTGGATTATGACAAGAGCCGCGTAAAAGTGTCTGTCATGATCTTCGGCCGTTCTACTCCAGTAGAACTGGACTTTAATCAGGTTGAGAAAAGCTGATTAAATTAACGACAAAATCCGTTTGGCAACGGGTGTGGATTTCTATATAATCCGCACCCGTTGTTTTCGGGGAGCCCTGTGCGTGTTGTACGGGCGTTTGAACCCAAACTGAGGAAAATCAGATGGCTAAGAAAATTGAAGCTTATATTAAGCTGCAAGTAAAATCAGGCTCTGCCAACCCTTCACCACCAGTTGGTCCGGCGCTGGGTCAGAAAGGTGTGAACATCATGGAATTCTGTAAAGCGTTTAACGCCCGTACAGAAAAAATGGAAAAGGGCATGCCTATCCCAGTAGTGATCACTGTATACAGCGATCGCTCATTCACTTTCGAAACCAAGACACCTCCAGCATCATTCTTGCTGAAGCAAGCTGCAGGCCTGAAATCAGGTTCCAGCCGTCCTAATACTCAGAAAGTGGGTACTATCAAACGCGCTAAAGTTCAGGAAATTGCTGAACTGAAAGCTGTCGACATGACTGGTGCTGACATTGAAGCGATGACTCGCTCAATCGAAGGTACTGCTCGTTCCATGGGTTTGGTAGTAGAGGATTAATACAATGGCAAAGTTGACTAAACGCATGCGCGTTATCCGCGAAAAAGTGGAAGCTACCAAAGCATACGACATCAATGAAGCACTGGCGCTGTTGAAAGAACTGGCGACTGCTAAATTTGTTGAAAGTGTAGACGTTGCCGTTAACCTGGGCGTTGACCCCCGTAAATCTGATCAGAACGTGCGTGGTGCTATTGTACTGCCTCACGGTACTGGTCGTGACGTTCGCGTTGCCGTATTTACTCAGGGTGCTAATGCTGAAGCTGCCAAAGAAGCCGGTGCTGAACTGGTGGGTATGGACGACTTGGCTGCCCAGGTAAAAGCCGGTGAAATGAACTTCGACGTAGTAATTGCTTCTCCAGATGCGATGCGCGTTGTTGGTCAGTTAGGTCAGATCCTCGGCCCCCGTGGTTTGATGCCTAACCCTAAAACTGGCACTGTGACTCCTAACGTTGCTGAAGCCGTTAAGAACGCTAAAGCCGGCCAGGTTCGTTATCGTAACGATAAGAACGGTATTATCCATACCACTATCGGTAAAGCTGACTTTGAACCTGTCAAGCTGAAAGAAAACCTTGAAGCACTGATGATCGCGCTGAAGAAGGCTAAGCCTGCTGCTGCGAAAGGCCAGTACATCAAGAAGATCACCGTATCCACTACCATGGGTGCCGGTGTTGCTGTTGACCAGAACACTCTGGATACAACTGCTGCTTAATTTTACAAAATGCGCTCATTAGCCTATAATGCGCGCACTTTGTGGGTTGGAGCCCGATTTTCGGGCTTCCGTCCAAGACCGCAGGTGTCTCTTATAGTTAAGATACTTAATTTCCTGCGTAGACGGTGTCAGGCCCCAGATAGATTTGTTCTGCTGGATTATCTGCACCGTAAGTAACTGAACAGATTTCTGTTCAGTAAGGTAAACGCTAGGGGAAACCCTAGGTAGAATCCAGGAGTAAAGCCCAATGGCATTAAGACTCGAAGACAAACAAGCGATTGTTGCTGAAGTCAACGAAGCTGCCAAAGGTGCGCTGTCTGCAGTTGTTGCGGATTCCCGCGGCGTAACTGTAGGCGCCATGACCACACTGCGTAAGGCCGCTCGTGCTAATGGTGTATATGTACGCGTAGTACGTAACACTCTGGCTCGTCGCGCTGTTGAAGGTACTGCTTTTGAGTGCCTTGGCGAAGTGTTCTCTGGCCCAACTTTGATTGCTTTCTCTAACGAGCACCCAGGTGCTGCCGCTCGTCTGTTAAAGGACTTTGCGAAAGAGCAGGCTAATTTCGAAGTTAAAGGCGCAGCTTTTGAAGGGGAGTTCATCCCTGCAGCTGACATTGATCGTTTGGCAAAACTGCCGACTTACGAAGAAGCACTGGCACGGTTGATGATGACTTTGAAAGAAGCATCTGCCGGCAAGTTCGTTCGTACACTGGCTGCGCTACGCGATCAAAAACAAGAAGCAGCCTAATTATTGGCTTGCTGCTTAACCGAATTGAATTCAGAACAATAGGAAATATTTCTTATGTCTATCACTAAAGACCAAATCCTTGAAGCCTTTGCAGCAATGTCTGTAATGGAAGTTGTTGAACTGATCGAAGCAATGGAAGAGAAGTTCGGCGTTTCTGCCGCTGCTGCCGTTGTGTCTGGTGGCGCTGGTGAAGCTGCTGCTGCAGTTGAAGAAAAAACCGAATTTGACGTCGTTATGACTTCTCACGGCGAAAACAAAGTAGCTGTAATTAAAGCCGTACGTGGCGCAACTGGTCTGGGTCTGAAAGAAGCCAAAGCAATGGCTGAATCTGCCCCTGTAGCAGTTAAAGAAGGTGTCTCTAAAGACGAAGCTGAAGCTCTGAAGAAAGAGCTGGAAGAAGCTGGCGCTACTGTAGAGATCAAGTAAGTTATATACTGACTTACTCCCATCCGGCCATTAAATCCGGGTGTAGGCTGGCGGTTTTTTGACCGTCGGCCTTTTTTGCGCTGTAGGCGCCGATGATTTTTTCACCGTGAAATCGTTCGTATAAGTGCAGTTCCTAGCAGTGATTATTGGTTAGGTTCTTGCCACAAATCGGTGATGGGCAAACGTGCTGGATTAACCCTGTGTTGGTTCAGTCTTGGTCACATCTCGCAAGCAGAGGAAACCCATGGTTTACTCCTATTCTGAAAAGAAGCGTATTCGCAAAAACTTCGGTAAGCGTCCTCAGGTATTGGACATCCCTTATCTGTTGGCGATTCAGTTAGATTCATTCAAGAAGTTCACCGATCAAGATCCCACCGGTGAGCGTGGCTTAGAAGCCGCTTTCCGCAGCGTTTTCCCGATTAAGAGCTTTTCTGGCAATTCCGAATTGCAGTATGTCAGCTACAAGCTGGGTGAGCCTGTATTTGATGTAAAAGAGTGTCAAATCCGCGGTGTCACATATTCCGCACCATTGCGCGTAAAACTGCGTTTGGTGTTGTTTGATCGTGAAGCTGCCGCTGGCACTGTTAAAGATATTAAAGAACAAGAAGTTTACATGGGTGATATCCCATTGATGACTGAGAACGGTACGTTCGTTATCAATGGTACTGAACGTGTGATCGTCTCCCAGTTACACCGCTCTCCAGGTGTCTTCTTTGATCATGACCGCGGTAAAACTCACTCTTCAGGTAAGGTGTTGTATAACGCCCGTATTATTCCTTACCGTGGTTCTTGGCTGGACTTTGAATTCGATCCAAAAGATGCGTTGTTTGTCCGTATCGACCGCCGTCGTAAGCTGCCTGCGACTATTTTGTTGCGTGCGCTGGATATGTCATCTCAGGAAATCCTAGATACCTTCTTTGATCGCGTAGATTTCACCATCAAGCAAGATTCGCTGGTGATGAAGTTGGTACCGGAACGTCTGCGTGGCGAAACTGCCAGCTATGACATCAAAGATTCTGGTGGCAATCTGCTGGTAGAAAAAGGCCGTCGTATTACAGCCCGTCATATCAAGCAGCTGGAAAAAACCAACACTACTGAACTGGAAGTGCCGGTTGATTACATCGTGGGCAAACTTGCTGCACAGGATTACATCGATCCAGATACTGGTGAAGTGTTGCTGACCGCCAACGATGAAATGACGCTGGAAGTGCTGGCTAACCTGTCTCAGGCCGGTATCAAAGATATCAGCACGCTGTATGTCAATGAATTGGATCACGGTGCATATGTGTCTGACACCTTGCGCATCGACTCCACCACTAACCGGATGGAAGCGCTGGTAGAAATCTACCGTATGATGCGCCCTGGCGAGCCACCAACCAAGGACGCCGCCGAAGCCTTGTTCCAGAACCTGTTCTTCACCGAAGAACGCTACGATCTGTCCAAAGTCGGTCGTATGAAGTTCAATCGTCGTCTCGACATCGACGAGAATACTGGCACTGGTGTACTGAGCAAAGACGACATCGTTGCGGTAATGAAGAAAATCATCGAAATCCGTAATGGCTTCGATGAGGTTGACGATATCGACCACTTGGGCAACCGTCGTATCCGCTCTGTGGGTGAAATGGCTGAAAACCAGTTCCGCGTTGGCTTAGTACGTGTAGAACGTGCCGTGCGTGAACGTCTGTCATTGGGCGATCTTAACGAGCTGATGCCGCAGGATCTGATCAACGCTAAGCCAATTTCTGCCGCAGTGAAGGAGTTCTTCGGTTCTTCTCAGCTGTCACAGTTTATGGATCAGAACAACCCGCTGTCAGAAGTAACCCATAAGCGCCGTATCTCGGCCCTTGGCCCTGGTGGTTTGACCCGTGAACGCGCAGGCTTTGAAGTCCGTGACGTACATCCGACTCACTATGGTCGTCTGTGCCCGATTGAGACCCCTGAAGGTCCAAACATTGGTCTGATTAACTCACTGTCGACGTTTGCCCGTACCAACGCTTACGGTTTCTTGGAAACTCCATACCGTAAAGTGATCGACGGTGTCGTAACCGATGAAGTGGAATATCTGTCTGCTATCGAAGAAGGTCGTTACGTGGTTGCTCAGGCAAACATTGACCTCGACGAAACTGGCCGCATTCTGGATGAACAAGTCGCTTGCCGTCATAAGGGTGAATCTACCTTTATGCGTGTGTCTGACATCCAATATATGGACGTATCACCACAGCAGATCATCTCGGTGGCGGCTTCCTTGATCCCATTCTTGGAACATGACGACGCGAACCGTGCCTTGATGGGTGCCAACATGCAACGTCAGGCGGTACCAACACTGTTGTCTGAAAAACCCTTGGTAGGTACTGGTATTGAACGTACGCTGGCTGTGGACTCAGGCGTGGTAGTTGCCGCGAAACGTGGTGGCGTGATCGATTACGTTGACGCTAGCCGTATCGTGGTGAAAGTGAATGAAGAAGAGCTGCGCCCAGGCGAAGCCGGTATCGACATTTACAACCTGACTAAATACACCCGTTCTAACCAGAACACCTGTATTAACCAGCGTCCTTGCTGCCATGTTGGTGAGCCTGTGACTCGTGGTGACGTACTGGCCGATGGCCCATCAACTGACCTTGGCGAATTGGCGCTGGGCCAGAATATGCGCGTCGCGTTCATGCCTTGGAACGGTTACAACTACGAAGACTCCATCCTGATTTCTGAGCGAGTGGCTCAGCAGGATCGCTTCACCACTATTCACATTCAGGAACTGTCCTGTATCGCTCGTGATACCAAACTGGGTAGCGAAGAGATTACGGCAGATATCCCGAACGTGGGTGAATCTGCACTCTCCAAACTGGATGAGTCCGGTATTGTGTATATCGGCGCAGAAGTGAAGGGCGGCGACATTCTGGTAGGTAAAGTGACACCTAAAGGTGAAACCCAACTGACTCCAGAAGAGAAACTGCTGCGGGCGATCTTCGGTGAAAAAGCTTCTGATGTTAAGGACAGCTCACTGCGTGTACCTAATTCAGTAAAAGGCACCGTGATCGACGTTCAAGTCTTCACTCGTGATGGTGTCGAAAAAGACAAACGTGCTATCGAAATTGAAGAGATGCACATTGCTCAGGCACGTAAGGACTTGACTGAAGAGTTCAAGATCCTTGAAGAAGGTGTGTTTGATCGTGCCCGTAACCTGCTGCTGAATAGCGGTTTCAGTGAAGCCAAGCTGGCAGATATGCCACGTAAGGAATATCTGGTTCAGGTTGTTGACGATGAAGCTAAACAAACCGAGCTGGAACAGCTGGCTGAGCAACACGAAGAGCTGAAAGCTGACTTCGATAAGAAATTTGAAATCAAACGCCGCAAGATCACTCAAGGTGATGACTTGGCGCCGGGTGTACTGAAGATCGTTAAGGTTTACTTGGCGGTTAAACGTACTATCCAGCCTGGTGACAAGATGGCGGGACGTCACGGTAACAAGGGTGTGGTCTCCAAGATCTGTCCTATCGAAGATATGCCATATGATGAACACGGCGTACCGATGGACATCGTATTGAACCCGCTTGGTGTACCTTCACGTATGAACATCGGTCAGGTATTGGAAGTGCACTTAGGTGCCGCAGCCAAAGGGATCGGTAACCGCATCAATGCCATGCTGGAAGAACAGCGTGAAGTGGCTGAACTGCGCGACTACATCAAAAAGGTTTACGCCTTGGGTGAAGGTGTGCAGCAGAAAGTGGATATCGACTCCTTTACTGATGACGAAGTGATGCGTCTGGCCAGCCACCTGAAACTGGGTCTGCCAACCGCCACTCCAGCGTTCGATGGTGCCGAAGAGAAAGAGATCAAAGATATGTTGGAACTGGCAGGTCTGCCAACTTCCGGCCAGATGACTCTATACGATGGTCTTACCGGCAATGCTTTCGAACGTCAGGTGACTGTAGGTTACATGTACATGCTGAAACTGAACCACTTGGTGGACGACAAGATGCACGCGCGTTCTACCGGTTCTTACAGCTTGGTTACCCAGCAGCCACTCGGTGGTAAAGCACAGTTCGGTGGTCAGCGTTTCGGTGAAATGGAAGTGTGGGCCCTGGAAGCGTATGGCGCTGCTTATACACTGCAGGAAATGCTCACTGTGAAATCCGATGACGTAAACGGTCGTACCCAGATGTACAAGAACATCGTTGACGGCAATCACCAGATGCAACCCGGTATGCCTGAATCCTTCAACGTATTGCTGAAGGAAATTCGTTCACTCGGTATCAATATCGAACTGGACCAAGAGTAAGGCGCAACACGACTGTGTTTGGCTAGAAATTGGTGCCTCGCTGTTTGGCGGGGCACCCGGTTTAACTCCTTCAGGAGAGAAACGTGAAAGACTTATTAAAGTTTCTGAAACAGCAAAGTAAGACCGAAGAGTTTGAAGGCATCAAGATCGGCCTCGCGTCGCCTGACTTGATCCGTTCCTGGTCGTATGGCGAAGTCAAGAAGCCGGAAACCATCAACTACCGTACCTTTAAGCCCGAGCGTGAAGGTCTGTTCTGTGCGCGTATCTTTGGCCCCGTCAAAGATTACGAATGTTTGTGCGGTAAGTACAAACGCCTGAAGCATCGCGGTGTAATCTGTGAAAAATGTGGTGTTGAAGTTACTCAGACCAAAGTACGTCGTGAACGTATGGGTCATATTGAGTTGGCTTCACCCGTTGCGCACATCTGGTTCTTGAAATCCCTGCCAAGCCGTATCGGCCTGATGCTGGACATGACCCTGCGTGATATTGAACGAGTACTGTATTTTGAATCTTATGTAGTGATCGAGCCTGGCATGACCAGCTTGGAACGCGGCCAGATGCTGACCGAAGAGAACTATCTGGATTCACTGGAAGAATACGGTGACGAATTCGAAGCCAAGATGGGCGCCGAAGCGGTACTGGAACTGCTGCGTGCCATTGATCTTGAAAAAGAGATCGGTGAGATGCGTGAAGAACTGCCTTCTATCAATTCAGAAACTCGTCGCAAGAAAGTGACTAAACGTCTGAAGCTGATGGAAGCCTTCTACACTTCTGGCAATAAACCTGAGTGGATGATCCTCAAAGTATTGCCTGTGCTGCCGCCGGATCTGCGTCCGTTGGTGCCATTGGATGGTGGTCGTTTCGCCACTTCAGATTTGAACGATCTGTATCGCCGTGTGATCAACCGTAACAACCGTCTGAAGCGTCTGCTGGACTTAGCTGCACCAGATATCATCGTGCGCAACGAAAAACGTATGCTGCAGGAATCTGTAGATGCGCTGCTGGATAACGGTCGTCGTGGTCGTGCTATCACCGGCTCTAACAAGCGTCCGCTGAAATCGCTGGCCGACATGATCAAAGGTAAGCAGGGGCGTTTCCGTCAGAACCTGCTGGGTAAACGTGTAGATTACTCTGGCCGTTCGGTTATTACCGTTGGCCCAACTTTGCGTCTGCATCAGTGCGGTCTGCCGAAGAAAATGGCGTTGGAACTGTTCAAGCCATTCATTTACGGCAAGCTGGAAGCCCGCGGCTTAGCCACTACCATCAAAGCAGCCAAGAAGATGGTAGAGCGCGAAGTACCGGAAGTTTGGGACGTACTGGATGAAGTGATCCGTGAACATCCCGTGATGCTGAACCGTGCGCCAACACTGCACCGTCTGGGTATCCAGGCGTTCGAACCCGTGTTGATTGAAGGTAAAGCCATTCGCCTGCATCCACTGGTTTGTACTGCATTCAACGCCGACTTCGACGGTGACCAGATGGCGGTACACGTACCGCTGACACTGGAAGCTCAGTTGGAAGCTCGTGCGCTGATGATGTCTACCAACAACATTCTGTCCCCAGCTAACGGGGAGCCTATCATCGTGCCATCGCAGGACGTGGTGTTGGGTCTTTACTACATGAGCCGTGAGCGCGTGAATGGTAAAGGTGAAGGCATGGCGTTTGCCAATGTCGCGGAAGCAGAAAAAGCTTACCGTACTGGTGTTGCAGAATTACATGCCCGCGTAAAAGTGCGTATCACTGAGACTCAAATTGATGAAAATGGCCAGAAAAAGCCAGTTCGTCGTATTGTGGATACCACTGTTGGCCGTGCTCTGCTGTCAACTATTCTGCCTGCTGGTCTGCCATTTGAAGTGGTTAACCAGAACATGGGCAAGAAGCAGATCGCTAAGTTACTGAACATCTGTTATCGCCGTCTGGGTCTGAAAGAAACCGTTATCTTCGCTGACCAACTGATGTACACCGGTTATCGCTATGCGACAATTTCCGGGTCTTCCGTGGGCATCAATGATATGCAGATCCCACAGGAAAAGGCCAAGCTGGTTGCTGAAGCCGAAGCGGAAGTGCTGGAAATCCAGGAACAGTTCCAGTCAGGTCTGGTAACTGCCGGTGAACGCTATAACAAAGTTATCGACATTTGGGCCAGCTGTAACGAAAAAGTGTCCAAGGCGATGATGAAGAACCTGTCAACCGAAACCGTTATCAACCGTAACGGTGAAGAGGAAGAACAGGCGTCTTTCAACAGCATCTATATGATGGCCGACTCAGGTGCGCGTGGTAGTGCCGCGCAGATCCGTCAGTTGGCGGGTATGCGTGGTCTGATGGCTAAGCCTGATGGCTCCATCATCGAGACGCCAATCGTGGCGAACTTCCGTGAAGGTCTGAACGTACTGCAGTACTTCATCTCCACTCACGGTGCACGTAAAGGTTTGGCGGATACCGCACTGAAAACAGCGAACTCCGGTTACCTGACACGTCGTTTGGTTGACGTCGCCCAAGATTTGGTGGTGATTGAAGACGATTGTGGTACTCACGAAGGTCTGATCATGAAACCGCTGATCGAAGGTGGTGACGTGGTTGAACCATTGCGTGAGCGCGTACTGGGCCGTGTGGTAGCTGAAGATGTTTACTATCCAGGCACTGAAGAAGTACTGGCGCCGCGTAATACACTGCTGGACGAAGCCTGGTGTAAGAAGCTGGAAGAAGCCAGTGTTGACGAAGTGAAAGTGCGCTCCGTTATCACTTGTGATACCGATTTTGGTGTTTGTGCTCACTGCTATGGTCGTGATTTGGCCCGTGGTCATATCATCAACCAAGGTGAAGCTATCGGTGTGGTTGCCGCGCAATCCATCGGTGAACCTGGTACACAGTTGACGATGCGTACATTCCACATCGGTGGTGCGGCATCCAGAGCTTCTGCAGAAAACAACGTCCAGACCAAGAATGCCGGTACGTTGAAACTGCACAACGCTAAACACGTGGTAAATACCGAAGGCAAGCTGGTTATCGTGTCTCGTTCTTCTGAACTGGCCATCGTTGATGACCTGGGTCGTGAGAAAGAGCGCTATAAAGTGCCTTACGGTACTATCCTGGAAAAACAGGAAGGCGCTGCCATTGAACCGGGCCAAATCATTGCAAACTGGGATCCACATACTCACCCCATCATCACTGAAGTGGAAGGTAATGTGCAGTTTGTGGACATGATTGATGGTGTCACCATCCAGCGTCAGACCGACGAACTGACAGGTTTGTCATCTATCGTGGTCATGGATGTAGCACAACGTCCATCTGCCGGTAAGGACATGCGTCCTGCGGTACGTCTGGTAGATGACAAAGGCCATGATCTGACCATTCCTGGAACAGATGTGCCAGCTCAGTACTTCCTGCCTGGACACGCGATCGTCAGTCTGGACGATAATGCCAAGATTAACGTGGGTGATGCGCTGGCGCGTATTCCACAAGAATCTTCCAAGACCCGTGATATCACCGGTGGTCTGCCACGTGTTGCTGACTTGTTCGAAGCGCGTAAGCCGAAAGAACCTGCAATTCTGGCAGAGATCAGCGGTACTATCTCCTTCGGTAAGGAAACCAAAGGCAAACGTCGTCTGGTAATCACCCCTGCTGAAGGCGGTGATGCATACGAAGAGATGATTCCTAAGTGGCGTAACCTCAACGTGTTCGAAGGTGAGAAGGTAGAACGCGGCGAAGTTATTGCTGATGGTCCAGAATCGGCTCACGACATTCTGCGTTTACGCGGTATTCACAATGTAGCCAATTACATCGTCAATGAAGTGCAGGACGTTTACCGTCTGCAGGGTGTGAAGATCAACGATAAACATATCGAGGTCATCATCCGTCAGATGTTACGTAAGTGCATTATCACTGAAGCTGGTGACTCTGATCTGCTGGTTGGCGAACAGGCAGAAGTTTCCCGCGTTAAATTGATTAATCGTGATCTGGAAGCTGAAGGTAAACGCCCAGCCAAGTTCGAACGCGAGTTGCTAGGTATTACCAAAGCCTCTCTGGCAACCGAGTCCTTTATCTCAGCAGCGTCGTTCCAGGAAACTACGCGCGTGCTGACTGAAGCTGCCGTTGGCGGTAAGTCAGATAACCTGCGTGGTCTGAAGGAAAACGTTATTGTGGGTCGTTTGATCCCGGCTGGTACCGGTTATGCGTACCATAAGAGCCGAGTTCACCACAAAGGTGAGGTGGCTCAGGAAGCCCCTGGCATCACTGCCAGTGAAGCTGAACAGAACCTAGCCGACCTGCTGAACCTAGCAGGTAGTCAGGAATAATCGAAAAACCGAGACAAAAAGGCACCTTCGGGTGCCTTTTTTGATGAAAAGTCGTACATGATTGGCTATTTCTTGACAGTCGGCCTCGACCTTTCTAAAATTTCGCGTCCCACTTTTGTGGGATATAGATTTTTCACACCCATACGTTGAGTAAATCAACTAAATCGGAGCTATACATGGCAACTGTAAACCAGTTGGTACGTAAGCCTCGCGCACCCAAAGTCGAAAAGACTGCGGTACCAGCGTTGAATGCGTGCCCACAAAAACGTGGTGTTTGTACCCGTGTGTACACCACTACACCTAAAAAACCAAACTCTGCACTACGTAAAGTAGCGCGTGTGCGTTTGACCAACGGTTTTGAAGTAACTTCATACATCGGCGGTGAAGGCCACAACCTGCAGGAACACAGTGTAATTTTGATCCGTGGTGGTCGTGTTAAGGACCTGCCTGGTGTTCGTTACCACACTGTACGTGGCGCTCTGGACTGTGCTGGTATCAGCGCTCGTCGTCAAGGGCGTTCTAAGTACGGAGCCAAGCGTCCTAAGTCTTAATGGTATGCCGTTAAGTAAGGCCAAGCTTTTTTAATCATTTTATGGTTTTGGAAAAACCTGAAGTATACGGAGACATATCATGCCAAGACGTCGTGTAGTCGGTCAGCGCAAAATTCTGCCTGATCCAAAATTTAATAGTGAGTTGCTGGCGAAGTTCATCAACGTCATTATGCAAGACGGCAAAAAATCAACTGCCGAAAAGATTATCTACAAAGCATTAGATGTTATCGCTGAGAAAAAAGGCGAAAACCATCTGGTACTTTTAGAAGCAGCCCTGGATAACGTCCGCCCAGCCGTTGAAGTTAAATCTCGTCGCGTCGGTGGTTCTACTTACCAGGTACCATGTGAAGTTCGTCCAGTACGTCGTAACGCTCTGGCGATGCGCTGGTTGGTTGAAGCTGCACGTAAACGTGGTGAAAAATCTATGGCTCTGCGTCTAGCTGGCGAAATGCTGGATGCATCCGAAAACAAAGGTGCTGCCGTTAAGAAGCGCGAAGACGTGCATCGTATGGCAGAAGCCAACAAAGCCTTTGCTCATTACCGTTGGTAATATCTTGCGCGGAATATTGTTCCGCGCATTCTCTGGCAACACCGGGACTTCGGTTCCGGTAGAGAGGGTATAAATCGTGGCTCGTACAACTCCTATAGAGCGTTATCGCAACATCGGTATTTGTGCTCACGTTGATGCAGGCAAAACAACTACAACTGAACGTATTCTGTTCTACACCGGTTTGTCACATAAGATCGGCGAAGTACATGATGGTGCAGCGACGACTGACTGGATGGTCCAGGAGCAGGAACGTGGCATTACTATTACTTCTGCGGCAGTGACGACATTCTGGCGTGGTATGGATGCCCAGTTTGAGCAGCATCGCATCAATATCATTGATACCCCAGGTCACGTTGATTTTACCATTGAAGTAGAGCGTTCGTTGCGCGTACTGGATGGTGCGGTCGTGGTATTTTGTGGGGCTTCTGGTGTGGAGCCTCAGTCTGAAACCGTATGGCGTCAGGCTGACAAGTATCACGTTCCCCGTCTGGTATTTGTCAACAAGATGGACCGTGCGGGTGCGGACTTTGATCGGGTGGTCAAACAGATCCGCAATCGTCTCGGCGCTACCTGTGTTCCCATTCAACTGAATATTGGGGCTGAAGAAAACTTCACCGGGGTGATTGACCTGATCAAAATGAAGGCAATCAACTGGAATGAAGCGGACCAGGGGATGACCTTCACCCATGAAGAGATCCCGGCAGATCTGCTCGCTAAAGCTACTGAGATGCGCGAGTATCTAGTGGAAAGTGCTGCAGAAGCCTCCGATGAGTTGATGGATAAATATCTCGAAGAGGGTGACCTCTCCGAAGAAGAGATCAAGCAAGCGCTGCGTCAACGCACCATTAACAATGAGATTGTGTTGGCGACCTGCGGTAGTGCCTTTAAAAATAAAGGCGTACAGGCAGTGCTTGATGCTGTTATTGAATATTTACCTGCGCCTAACGACGTGCCGCCGATTAAGGGTCATGACGATTACGACAAAGAGGTTGAACGTGCATCTGATGACAAAGCGCCATTTGCCGCTTTGGCATTTAAGATTGCAACAGATCCATTTGTCGGAACACTCACCTTTATCCGCGTGTACTCCGGGGTACTGGAATCCGGCGATGCCGTGTATAACAGTGTTAAAGAGAAGCGTGAGCGCATTGGCCGTATTGTACAGATGCACGCCAATGACCGTAACGAGATTAAAGAGGTTCGCGCCGGTGATATCGCGGCGGCTATCGGCCTGAAAGAAGTAACTACTGGTGATACTCTGTGCGATCCTGATCATAAAGTGATCCTAGAACGCATGGATTTCCCTGATCCGGTAATTACTATCGCTGTCGAACCACGTTCGAAAGCTGACCAGGAAAAGATGGGCATTGCTTTGCAGAAGCTGGCAATGGAAGACCCATCCTTCCGGGTTGAAACTGATGAAGAGTCGGGTCAGACTCTGATCTCAGGGATGGGTGAATTGCACCTGGACATTATCATTGATCGTATGCGCCGTGAGTTCAGCGTTGAATGCAACGTTGGTAAACCTCAGGTAGCTTACCGTGAAACTATCCGCGGAACAGTGGAAGCAGAAGGTAAGTTTGTACGTCAGTCGGGTGGCCGTGGACAGTTTGGTCATGTCTGGTTGAAACTGGAGCCTCTCGAAGAGGGCGCCGGTTATCAGTTTGTCAACGGTATTGTGGGTGGTGTGGTTCCTAAGGAATACATCCCTGCTGTTGACAAAGGTATCCAAGAACAGATGAAAAATGGTGTTCTGGCCGGATTCCCTGTCTTGGATGTGAAAGTCACGCTGTTCGATGGTTCGTACCATGAAGTGGACTCGAACGAGATGGCGTTCAAGGTTGCAGGTTCTATGGGCTTCAAGAAGGGCGCGCTGCTGGCAAACCCGGTGTTGCTCGAGCCTTGCATGAAGGTCGAAGTCACTACACCCGAAGATTATATGGGTGATGTTGTCGGTGACCTTAATCGTCGTCGTGGTCTCATTGAAGGGATGGACGATGGCGTAGCCGGCATCAAGATTATCCGTGCCGTAGTGCCTCTGGCTGAAATGTTTGGTTATGCGACAGATTTGCGTTCTGCCACTCAAGGCCGTGCTTCATACTCCATGGAGTTCCTGAAGTATGCGGAAGCGCCGCAAAATGTTGCTAAGGCAGTTATCGAAGCTCGTACCTGATTTAGGAACGGCATAACTGTTATTTTGATTGATTGTGTCGGGCACAGCCTGACACATCTGAAACAAAGGAATATATCGTGTCTAAAGCTAAATTTGAACGTAGTAAACCCCACGTAAACGTGGGTACCATTGGCCACGTTGACCATGGTAAAACCACTCTGACTGCAGCTATCACAACTGTATTGGCCAAGACTTACGGCGGTGAAGCAAAAGATTTCGCGGCAATCGATAACGCCCCAGAAGAGCGTGAACGTGGTATTACCATCAACACCTCTCACGTAGAGTACGACACTCCAACTCGTCACTACGCTCACGTAGACTGCCCAGGGCACGCTGACTATGTTAAAAACATGATCACCGGTGCCGCGCAGATGGACGGCGCGATCCTGGTAGTGGCTGCGACTGACGGCCCAATGCCACAGACTCGCGAACACATCCTGTTGTCTCGTCAGGTAGGCGTACCTTACATCATCGTATTCATGAACAAATGTGACATGGTAGATGATGAAGAGCTGCTGGAACTGGTTGAAATGGAAGTGCGTGAACTGTTGTCAGAATACGACTTCCCAGGCGATGACCTGCCAGTTATTCAGGGTTCAGCCCTGAAAGCACTGGAAGGCGAACCAGAATGGGAAGCGAAGATCATCGAACTGGCAGAAGCCCTGGATACCTACATTCCAGAACCAGTACGTGACATCGACCACCCATTCCTGCTACCAATCGAAGACGTATTCTCAATCTCCGGTCGTGGTACAGTAGTAACAGGTCGTGTAGAACGCGGTATCATCCGTGTAGGTGACGAAGTCGAAATCGTGGGTATCCACGACACCACTAAGACCACCTGTACCGGTGTTGAAATGTTCCGCAAACTGCTGGACGAAGGTCGTGCTGGTGAAAACGTAGGTGTACTGCTGCGTGGTACTAAACGTGATGAAGTGGAACGTGGTCAGGTACTGGCAAAACCAGGCACAATCACTCCACACACCAAGTTCGAATCAGAAGTGTACGTACTGTCAAAAGAAGAAGGTGGTCGTCATACTCCATTCTTCAAAGGCTATCGTCCACAGTTCTACTTCCGTACAACTGACGTGACCGGTACCATCGAACTGCCAGAAGGCGTAGAAATGGTAATGCCAGGCGACAACATCAAGATGGTAGTGACGCTGATCTGCCCAATCGCGATGGACGAAGGTCTGCGTTTTGCGATCCGTGAAGGTGGCCGCACAGTAGGCGCCGGCGTGGTAGCGAAGATCATCGCCTAATCAGGTCGAGATGGATGGAAAAGGAAGCTTCGGCTTCCTTTTTTTTGGTCTGGAAACAATGAAAGCAGAATAAACACTATCAATGCATTAAGTAAACGCGCCGTAATTAAGTACTGGTCATTAACAGAAATCTCTGTATAATACCGTTCAATTTTTGACAGCTATGTCTGTCGATTACGTCGCCAGCGGCCTTGTAATCCTTAACTGGATCGGTATAATAGCCGCTCGCTTAATTGCTTAGGCGTTAAGTAGTTTGGTCGGTTGACTTAAATTACTCAAAACGACTCCGATTGGGAGTCGAACGGTTAAATCATCTCACTCTGTCTTTTCCTAAAGGAAAATGGCTAGAGGGTGATTTTTTATATGTCCATTTTAGGAGCTCTGGTCAATGCAGAACCAAAGAATCCGTATCCGCTTAAAAGGGTTTGATCATCGTTTGATTGATCAGTCCACCGCGGAAATCGTTGAAACTGCTAAACGCACTGGTGCCCAGGTACGTGGTCCTATCCCACTGCCGACGCGCAAAGAGCGTTATACCGTTTTGATCTCTCCGCACGTTAATAAAGATGCTCGTGACCAATACGAAATCCGTACTCACAAGCGTTTGGTTGATATCGTTGAGCCTACTGATAAGACCGTTGACGCGCTGATGCGTCTGGATCTGGCCGCCGGTGTCGACGTTCAGATTAGCTTGGGTTAATTGAGATCCTTAGAAGAGGTTTGAGAGATGGCTATCGGTCTTATTGGTCGTAAAGTGGGCATGACCCGCATCTTCACTGAAGATGGCGCGTCTATCCCTGTTACTGTAATCGAAGTAGAAGCCAACCGAGTGACCCAGGTGAAAACTCTGGAAAACGACGGTTACCGCGCACTTCAAGTTACTACTGGTGCCAAGAAAGCCAATCGCGTCACTAAACCAGAAGCTGGCCACTTTGCCAAGGCAGGCGTTGAAGCCGGCCGTGGTTTGTGGGAAATGCGTCTGGCAGATGGTGAAGGCGAAGGCATTGAAGTTGGTGCTGAGCTGAAAGTAGAAATCTTCGCTGACGTAGCGAAAGTAGATGTTACTGGTCAGTCAAAAGGTAAAGGTTTCCAGGGCGGTGTTAAACGCTGGAATTTCCGTACCCAAGACATGACTCATGGTAACTCTTTGTCACACCGCGCTAACGGTTCTATCGGTCAGAACCAGACTCCCGGTCGTGTATTCAAAGGCAAGAAAATGTCAGGCCACATGGGCGACGAGCGCGTGACCACTCAGAATCTGGACGTAGTACGTGTAGATGTTGAGCGTAATCTGCTGCTGGTGAAAGGCGCTGTTCCAGGCGCTGCCAACGGTGATCTGATCATCAAGCCTGCTGTTAAAGCTTAAGGTCTGAGGAGATAGTAATGGAATTGGTATTGAAAGACGCGCAGAGCGCTCTTGAAGTTTCCGAAACTACCTTCGGCCGTGACTTTAATGAAGCACTGGTTCATCAGGTAGTTGTAGCATATGCCGCTAACGCACGTCAGGGCACTCGTGGTCAAAAGACCCGCGCTGAAGTTCACGGCACAGCTAAGAAACCATGGCGTCAGAAAGGCACTGGTCGTGCCCGTTCAGGCGACGTGAAAAGCCCGATTTGGCGTGGCGGTGGCGTAACATTCGCTGCTAAAACTCAAGATCATGGTCAGAAAGTTAACAAGAAGATGTATCGTGGCGCTCTGAAGAGCATCCTGTCTGAACTGGTACGTCAGGAACGTCTGATTGTGGTTGAGAAGTTCGGTGTAGAAGCTCCTAAAACTAAAGAGCTGAAAGCCAAACTGAAAGAAATGCAACTGGAAGATGTGTTGATCGTCACTCCAGAAGTTGACGAAAACCTGTTCCTGGCTGCCCGCAACCTGTACAAGGTTGACGTTCGTGACGTAGCCGGTATTGATCCAGTAAGCCTGATCGCATTCGACAAAGTGCTTGTCACCGCTGATGCTGTGAAGCAAATCGAGGAGATGCTGGCATGATCCGCGAAGAACGTATTCTGAAAGTGATTCTGGCTCCACATGTCTCTGAAAAGAGTACTGTTGTTGCCGAGAAGAACAACACGGTAGTTTTCCGTGTAGCTCTGAGTGCCACTAAAGCTGAAATCAAAGCTGCTGTAGAAAAACTATTTGAAGTTAAGGTTGATGGTGTTCGCACTCTGGTCAACAAAGGTAAAACCAAGCGTCACGGGGCCCGTACTGGTCGCCGCAGCGACTGGAAAAAAGCCTATGTGACTCTGGCTGAGGGCGCTGATATCGATTTCCTCGGCGGCGCTGAGTAAGCAAAGGAGAATTTAAATGGCAATTGTTAAGTGTAAGCCAACCTCTCCAGGCCGTCGTGGCGTTGTTAAGGTTGTTAACAGTGACCTGCACAAAGGCAAACCTTTTGCTGGCCTGCTGGCTAAAAAATCTAAAACCGGTGGTCGTAACAACACTGGTCGCATCACTACCCGTCATATCGGTGGTGGTCATAAGCAGCACTATCGTCTGATCGACTTTAAACGCGACAAAGATGGTATCGTTGGGAAAGTAGAACGTCTGGAATACGATCCTAACCGCACCGCTAACATCGCGCTGGTGCTGTATGCTGACGGTGAACGTCGTTACATTCTGGCTGCTAAAGGTATGCAGGCTGGTGACAAAGTTGTCTCTGGTGCCGCTGCTGATATCAAACCAGGTAACGCATTGCCGCTGGTTAACATTCCAGTTGGTAGCGTGGTTCACGCGGTTGAGATGAAACCTGGTAAAGGTGCTCAGTTGGCGCGTTCTGCCGGTGCTTATGCTCAGGTTGTTGCCCGTGATGGTGCTTATGCAACCTTACGTCTGCGTTCAGGCGAAATGCGCAAAGTACCTGTAGAGTGCCGAGCCACTCTGGGTGAAGTCGGCAACGCAGAACATATGCTGCGTCAGCTGGGTAAAGCTGGTGCCAAGCGCTGGCTGGGCGTGCGTCCTACTGTACGTGGTGTTGCAATGAACCCTGTTGACCATCCACACGGTGGTGGTGAAGGTCGTACTTCTGGTGGTCGTCACCCAGTGACTCCATGGGGCGTACCAACCAAGGGCTACAAGACCCGCAACAACAAACGCACTGACAAGTACATCGTACGTCGTCGTAACAAGTAATTAAGAGGATTCGCCATGCCACGTTCTCTCAAGAAAGGTCCATTTATCGACCTGCACTTGCTGAAGAAGGTAGAGAAAGCGGTGGAAGCGGGTGACAAAAAGCCTATCAAGACTTGGTCTCGCCGCTCTATGATCATCCCACAAATGATTGGGTTGACCATCGCTGTCCATAATGGTCGTCAGCACGTACCAGTGTTCGTAACTGACGAAATGATCGGCCACAAACTTGGTGAGTTCTCACCAACTCGCACTTATCGCGGTCATGCTGCAGATAAGAAAGCGAAGAAGCGTTAATACGGGAGGAATAAGATGGAAGTTTTAGCTAAACATCGCTTTGCCCGTACGTCGCCTCAAAAAGCTCGCTTGGTTGCAGATCAGATCCGCGGTTTGCCAGTGGCAAAAGCGTTGGAAGTTCTGACCTTCAGTCCAAAGAAAGCTGCCGTACTGGTCAAGAAAGTATTGGATTCTGCCATTGCTAACGCCGAGCACAACGAAGGTGCCGATATCGACGAATTGAAAGTCGGTAAGGTATTTGTTGACGAAGGTCCAACAATGAAACGTATCATGCCACGTGCCAAAGGCCGCGCTGATCGTATCATGAAGCGTACCAGCCACATTACTGTGGTTGTATCAGACCGCTAGGAGAGAGCAATGGGACAGAAAGTACATCCTAATGGTATCCGTTTGGGTATCACTAAGCCTTGGATCTCTACCTGGTATGCTGATAAGGCTGACTATGCAGCCAATCTGCACGGCGACTGGGAAGTGCGTAAGTTTCTCGAAGAGAAGCTGAAAGCCGCATCAGTATCCAAGATTGTTATTGAACGCCCAGCGAAAAGCATCCGCGTTACTATTCACACCGCCCGTCCAGGCGTTGTGATTGGTAAGAAGGGTGAAGACGTTGAAGTGTTGCGCGCCGAAGTTGCCAAAATTGCCGGTGCACCAGCGCAGATTAACATCGCTGAGATCCGTAAGCCTGAACTGGACGCTAAACTGGTTGCTGACTCTATTGCTCAGCAGCTGGAACGCCGTGTTATGTTCCGTCGCGCAATGAAGCGTGCGGTACAGAACGCCATGCGTCTGGGCGCTAAAGGTATCAAAGTTGAAGTTAGCGGCCGTTTGGGCGGCGCTGAGATTGCGCGTTCTGAGTGGTATCGTGAAGGTCGCGTACCTTTGCATACACTGCGTGCTGATATCGATTACGCTACTTCTGAAAGTCACACCACTTATGGTGTGATCGGTGTGAAAGTCTGGGTCTTCAAAGGTGAAGTTCTGGATGGCATCGTACCTCAGACAGTAGAGGAACCGAAGCAGCAACCTAAGCGCAAACCTCGTGGTAAATAGGAGAGCCGGTAATGCTGCAACCTAAACGTACTAAGTTTCGCAAAATGTTTAAAGGCCGTAACCGCGGCCTAGCGAACGGCACCGACGTTAGCTTCGGTTCTTTCGGCTTGAAAGCTGTCGGCCGCGGTCGTTTGACTGCCCGTCAGATTGAAGCCGCGCGTCGAGCTATGACTCGTGCTGTTAAGCGTCAGGGTCAAATCTGGATCCGGGTTTTTCCTGACAAACCTATTACCTCTAAGCCTCTTGAAGTGCGTATGGGTAAAGGTAAGGGTAACGTTGAATACTGGGTATGCCAGATTCAGCCAGGTAAGGTTCTCTATGAGATCGGTGGCGTTCCGGAAGAGTTGGCCCGCGAAGCTTTCGCATTGGCCGCTGCCAAGTTGCCTATCAAGACAACCTTCGTAACTAAGACGGTGATGTAATGAAAGCGAGCGAACTGAGAGAAAAAAGCGTTGAAGAATTGAACGCTGAACTACTTGGTCTGCTGCGTGAGCAGTTTAACCTGCGTATGCAACACGCCACTGGCCAGCTGGCACAAACTCACCAGCTGAAGCAAGTGCGCCGTAACATTGCGCGCGTTAAGACCATTATTACTTCTAAGGCAGGTGCATAATGTCTGAGAGCATCCGTACTTTGCAGGGTAAAGTAACCAGCAACAAAATGGACAAATCCATTACTGTTGCCGTTGAGCGTCAGGTAAAACACCCAATCTACGGTAAGTACGTAAAACGTACTACTAAGATCCATGCACATGACGAACAAAACCAGTGTAATGAAGGCGATATCGTCACAATTCGTGAATGTCGTCCGCTGTCTAAGACCAAGTCTTGGACGCTGGTTGATGTAGTGAGCAAGGCCTAAGGTTTCTTAGGTGAAAGTAAACGGCCCCATCCGGGGCCGTTTGTATTTTAGTACTATCCATCTCTGGTCAAGGGTGTTATACTTGCGCGCCCTTTTTGAGCGATTCGTCGCCGAAAGTGGTGAAAATAACCCCATGGTGGGGATGTGATGTAACGATAGCGGAGCACTTAAAATGATCCAAATGCAATCGACTCTGGATGTCGCATGTAACAGCGGCGCTCGCAGAGTTCAGTGTATTAAGGTCTTGGGTGGCTCTCATCGTCGTTATGCCGGTATCGGCGACATCATCAAAGTTTCTGTAAAGGAAGCGATTCCTCGCGCTAAAGCGAAGAAAGGTGATGTGTATAACGCGGTGGTAGTCCGTACTAAGAAAGGCGTACGTCGTCCAGACGGTTCTGTCATTCGCTTCGATCGGAATGCAGCGGTTCTTTTGAACAACAACCTGCAGCCGATTGGTACTCGTATCTTTGGACCTGTGACACGTGAACTGCGCTCCGAGCAATTCATGAAGATTGTGTCGCTGGCACCAGAAGTACTGTAAGGAGCTTCAAAATGGCAGCAAAAATCCGTCGTGAAGACGAAGTAGTCGTACTGGCCGGTAAAGATAAGGGTAAGCGCGGTAAAGTTACCCAAGTTCTGCCTACTGGCAAGTTGATTGTTGAAGGCGTTAACGTCATCAAGAAACATCAGAAACCTAACCCACAGTTAGGTGTTACTGGTGGTATTGTTGAAAAAGAATCGCCGATTCAAGCATCTAATGTTGCGATCTTTAACCCTGCTACTGGCAAGGGAGATCGTGTTGGTTTCCGGTTTGAAGACGGCAAAAAAGTCCGTTTCTTTAAATCGAACAGTGAACTCGTTAAGTAATCGGAGTAAACGATGGCGAAACTGCATGATAAATATAAAGAGACTGTTGTCGCTGAACTGACCAAGAAGTTCGGTTATTCCAGTGTCATGCAAGTCCCTCGGATTGAGAAAATCACCCTGAACATGGGTGTAGGCGAAGCAGTTGCTGATAAAAAAGTCATGGAAAGTGCTGTTCGTGACATGACTGCTATTGCCGGTCAAAAGCCTGTTGTAACTGTTGCTCGTAAATCAGTTGCTGGCTTCAAAATCCGTGAAGGCTACCCTATTGGTTGTAAAGTGACCCTGCGCGGTGAACGTATGTGGGAATTCCTTGAGCGATTGATTGATATCGCTATTCCTCGTATTCGTGACTTCCGTGGTCTGAGCTCAAAGTCATTTGACGGTCGCGGCAACTACGCTATGGGCGTACGTGAGCAGATCATCTTCCCAGAAATCGATTACGATAAAATCGATAAAATTCGCGGTATGGATATTGTTATCACTACCACAGCGAACTCTGATGAAGAAGGTCGCGCTTTGTTGAACGCTTTTAACTTCCCATTCAAGAAATAAGGGGTAGCGTAATGGCAAAACAATCAATGAAAGCACGTGAAGTAAAGCGTGCCAAACTCGTGGCCAAGTACGCTGAAAAGCGTGCAGCGCTGAAGGTTCTGATCGCAAGCCCTGCTACTTCTGATGAAGAGCGTTGGGATGCTGTTCTGAAGCTGCAAGCTTTACCACGTGATTCCAGCGCATCGCGTCAACGCAATCGCTGTAATCAAACTGGTCGCCCACATGGTTACCTGCGCAAGTTCGGCCTGAGCCGTATCAAGTTGCGTGAAGCCACCATGCGCGGTGAAGTTCCTGGTCTGCGTAAGGCCAGCTGGTAAGCCCTTGTCACGGAGTAAGCTAATATGAGCATGCAAGATCCTATTGCGGATATGTTAACCCGTATCCGTAACGGCCAAGCTGCTAACAAAGTATCTGTGAAGATGCCTTCCGCTAAGCTCAAAGTTGCGATTGCAAAAGTGCTGAAGGAAGAAGGTTATATCACTGACTACGCCGTAGCAGACGAAGGCAATAAGCCTGAACTGGAAGTTACTTTGAAGTATTTCCAGGGCAAACCCGTTGTTGAGACTATCCAGCGCGTAAGCCGTCCTGGTCTTCGTATTTACAAAGGTAAAGACGAACTGCCAAAAGTGATGGGCGGACTGGGTGTCGCAATTGTGTCCACTTCTAAAGGCCTGATGACTGATCGTGCCGCCCGCCTCGCAGGCATGGGTGGTGAGGTTATCTGCTACGTAGCATAAGGAGCTAGGAATGTCTCGTGTAGCAAAAGCACCAGTCTCTATTCCTGCCGGCGTAGAGGTGACTTTAAAAGATCACAGCATTACCGTGAAAGGCGGTAAAGGCAGTCTGACTCGAGTAATCAACAGCGCTGTTAAAGTAACCGTTGACAATGGCCATGTAACTTTTGGTCCTGTTGAAGGTCACGTAAACGCTTGGGCTCAAGCTGGTACAGCTCGTGCCTTGGTTAACAACATGGTTGTTGGTGTAACTCAAGGTTTTGAAAAGAAACTGAAACTGGTTGGTGTAGGTTATCGTGCCAAAGTCACTGGTGGTGACCTGGACCTGACGTTAGGTTTCTCTCATCCACTGGTTCACAAATTGCCAGCAGGCGTTACAGCTGAATGCCCAAGCCAGACTGACATCGTACTGAAAAGTATCGACAAAGAACTGGTAGGTCAGGTTGCGGCTGAAATTCGTGGTTATCGTCCACCAGAGCCTTATAAGGGCAAGGGTGTTCGCTACGATGACGAAAACGTACGCCGTAAAGAGGCTAAGAAGAAGTAAGGTAACGCGATATGGATAAGAAAACTTCTCGCTTGCGTCGTGCCACTCGCACCCGCAAGAAGATCCAAGAGCTGGGCGTTAACCGTCTGGTTGTACATCGTACACCGCGTCACATTTACGCTCAGGTAATCAACCCTGAAGCTCAGGTGGTTGCTGCTGCATCTACTGCTGAAAGTGCGGTAAAAGAGCAGCTGAAATATACCGGCAACGTAGATGCGGCAAAGGCAGTAGGCAAAGCTATTGCTGAACGCGCGATCGAGAAAGGGGTCACTGTTGTGGCTTTCGATCGTTCTGGTTTCAAGTATCACGGCCGTGTTGCTGCTTTAGCAGAAGCCGCTCGTGAAGCTGGCCTCCAGTTCTAAGGGGTTTACACAATGGCTAAAGTAGAAACTCAGCAGAAAGACGATCTGCAAGAAAAGCTGATTGCAGTCAATCGTGTTTCTAAAGTAGTTAAAGGTGGTCGTATCTTCAGTTTTACCGCGCTGACAGTAGTGGGTGATGGTAACGGTAAGATCGGCTTCGGCTACGGTAAAGCGCGCGAAGTTCCAGCTGCTATTCAAAAAGCAATGGAAAAAGCCCGTCGCAGTATGGTTAACGTTGAACTGCATGAAGGTACCTTGCACCATCCAGTGAAAGGCCGTCATTCAGGTTCTCGCGTATATATGCAACCTGCTTCTGAGGGTACCGGTATTATCGCCGGTGGCGCGATGCGTGCTGTATTGGAAGTGGCGGGCGTTCATAACGTTCTGTCAAAAGCATACGGCTCTACTAACCCGATCAACATCGTTCGTGCAACTGTAGATGCGCTGGTGAACATGAAGTCACCTGCTCAGATCGCAGCTAAGCGTGGCCTGAATGTTGACGAAATTCGGGGGTAATGCACCATGGCTACTAAAACAATCAAAGTAACTCAGACCAAAAGTGCTATCGGGCGTTTGCCGAAGCACAAAGCGACCTTGACTGGTCTCGGTCTGCGTCGTATTGGTCACACTGTGGAACTGGAAGATACTCCAGCTATTCGCGGTATGATCAATAAGGTCTACTACATGGTAAAGGTGGAGGACTAATCAATGCGTCTGAATACTTTATCTCCAGCAGCAGGTGCTAAGCCAGCTGGCAAGCGCGTAGGCCGTGGTATCGGTTCTGGTTTAGGTAAGACTGCAGGTCGCGGCCATAAAGGTCAGAAATCTCGCAGTGGCGGCGGTGTTCGTCCAGGATTTGAAGGCGGCCAGATGCCGTTGAAAATTCGTTTGCCTAAATTTGGCTTTACCTCGCGTATCGCTATGGTAACTGCTGAAGTTCGCATCGGCGAACTGGCAAAAGTTAACGGTGATGTTGTCGACCTGAACGCACTGAAAGATGCGAATCTCATTACTCGCAACATCCAGTTTGCGAAAATTGTTCTTTCAGGTACCATTGAGCGCCCAGTGACCGTACGCGGTCTGAAGGTTACCAAAGGTGCACGTGCAGCTATTGAAGCTGCCGGTGGAAAGATCGAGGAATAATACGTCGATGGCAAAACCAGGACTTGATTTAAAAAGCGCGAAAGGTGGACTTTCTGAATTGAAAGCTCGCCTCCTGTTCGTGATTGGTGCAATTATTGTGTTCCGTGCCGGTTCCTTTGTGCCAATTCCTGGTATTGATGCCGCTGTATTGGCAGAGCTGTTTGCTCAGCAGAAGGGTACCATCCTTGGCATGTTCAACATGTTTTCGGGTGGCGCCCTGTCCCGTGCGTCCATTTTTGCATTAGGGATCATGCCTTACATTTCGGCATCGATCATTATGCAGTTGTTGACTGTGGTACATCCAGCGCTCGCTGAACTGAAGAAGGAAGGCGAGTCAGGACGTAAGAAAATCAGTCAATATACCCGATGGGGCACATTGGTTTTGGCTACGTTCCAATCTATTGGTATCGCAACCGGGTTGCCAAACCTGGTCTCCGGCCTGGTCGTTAACCCAGGTTTTGGATTTTACTTTGTTGCGGTTATCAGTTTAGTCACTGGCACCATGTTCCTGATGTGGCTTGGTGAACAGATTACTGAACGTGGTATTGGGAACGGTATCTCAATCCTGATTTTTGCAGGTATTGTGGCTGGTTTGCCAAAAGCTATCGGACAAACTGCTGAACAGGCTCGTCAAGGCGACTTGAACGTATTGGTATTGCTATTGATTGGTGTGATTGTCTTTGCCGTCACTTATTTCGTAGTGTTTGTAGAACGTGGTCAGCGTCGTATCGTCGTTAACTACGCCAAGCGTCAGCAAGGCCGTAAGGTGTTTGCTGCCCAATCTACTCACTTACCTCTGAAAGTGAATATGGCAGGGGTTATCCCCCCAATTTTTGCGTCCAGCATTATTTTGTTCCCGGGTACACTGGCTCAGTGGTTCGGACAAAATCCGGCATTGTCATGGTTGAGTGATTTCTCTCTGGCCGTGTCTCCTGGACAGCCGCTGTACTCTTTGTTGTACGCGGCAGCAATTATTTTCTTCTGTTTCTTCTATACCGCGTTGGTTTTCAATCCACGCGAAACAGCTGATAACCTGAAGAAGAGCGGTGCGTTCATTCCAGGGATCCGTCCCGGCGAACAAACTTCGCGTTACATTGATAAAGTGATGACCCGCCTGACTTTGGCCGGTGCGTTGTATATCACCTTTATCTGTTTAATTCCGGAGTTCATGTTAATCACTTGGAAGGTACAGTTCTATTTTGGCGGTACCTCACTACTGATTATGGTAGTTGTGATCATGGACTTCATGGCTCAGGTTCAGACCCATATGATGTCTCATCAATATGAGTCTGTGATGAAGAAAGCTAACCTAGTGACCAAAGCGAATTTCGATCGCTTCGGCCGTTAAGATAGCTTTACGGAGTGATGAAATGAAAGTTCGAGCTTCCGTGAAGAAGATCTGCCGTAACTGCAAGATCGTCAAGCGTAACGGCGTTGTTCGCGTAATTTGTGTTGAACCAAAACACAAACAGCGTCAAGGCTAATGAAACCCGGCCAGTCCATTTGCGACTGGCCATTAAAATTTGTTTGCAAATTAGTCATCTGTTGAGTATCCTATCGGGCTTTTCACAGATGGCCTTTAACTTAAGGAGTGCATAGTGGCCCGTATCGCTGGCATTAACATTCCTGATCAGAAGCACGCAGTCATCGCTTTGACTGCTATCTACGGTATCGGTCGTACTCGCGCTAAAGCTATTTGCGCGGCTACTTCAATTGCCGAAGACGCAAAGATCAAGGAATTGAGCGACGCTCAAATCGATACCCTACGCGAAGAAGTTGCCAAATACACTGTAGAAGGTGACTTGCGACGCGAAGTTTCTATGAACATCAAGCGTCTGATGGACCTTGGTTGTTATCGTGGTCTTCGCCATCGTCGTAGCCTGCCTGTTCGTGGGCAACGTACTAAGACCAATGCGCGTACCCGCAAAGGTCCACGTAAACCAATTAAGAAGTAACGGGAAGGTAGACAATGGCTAAAGTTCCGTCACGTTCTCCGCGCAAGCGCGTACGTAAACAGGTTGCGGATGGCATGGCTCATATCCATGCTTCTTTTAACAACACAATCGTTACTATCACAGACCGTCAAGGTAATGCATTGGCTTGGGCAACTGCAGGTGGTTCAGGTTTCCGTGGTTCACGTAAATCTACTCCATTCGCGGCTCAGGTAGCTGCTGAGCGCGCAGGTACTGCTGCTCAGGATTACGGTGTTAAACACCTTGAAGTTTTCGTGAAGGGTCCAGGTCCAGGTCGTGAATCAGCCATTCGTGCGCTGAACGCTGTTGGTTATAAAATTACCAACATCACTGATGTGACGCCTATCCCTCATAACGGTTGTCGTCCTCCTAAAAAACGCCGCGTGTAATTGGCGATTCATTAGGAAAGTTGGAGAAAGATCATGGCAAGATACTTGGGTCCCAAGCTCAAGCTCAGCCGTAGGGAAGGTACAGACCTGTTCCTGAAAAGCGGTGTGAGAGCAATCGATTCGAAGTGTAAGCTGGAAACAGCACCTGGACAGCACGGCGCGCGTAAGCCACGTCTGTCAGATTATGGTTTACAGCTGCGTGAGAAACAAAAAGTTCGTCGTATTTACGGTGTGTTAGAAAAACAGTTCCGTAACTATTACAAAGAAGCTGCACGTCTGAAAGGCAACACTGGTGAAAACCTGTTGCAACTTCTGGAAGCCCGTTTGGATAACGTTGTTTATCGTATGGGGTTCGGTGCCACTCGTGCAGAAGCACGTCAGCTGGTTAGCCATAAGTCAATTATGGTAAACGGTCGTGTTGTTAACATTCCGTCATTCAAAGTGTCTGCGAATGATGTGGTAAGCGTGCGTGAAAAGTCACAGAAGCAAGCTCGTATTAAAGCTGCTCTGGAAGTGGCTGGTCAACGCGAAAAGCCTACCTGGATTGAAGTCGACAGCGCCAAAATGGAAGGTGCTTTCAAGCGCATTCCAGAACGTAGCGATTTGTCTGCGGAAATTAACGAACAGCTGATCGTCGAGCTTTACTCTAAGTAAGGCTAACTAACAAGAGAGGACACAATGCAGGGTTCTGTTACAGAATTTCTTAAACCGCGTCTCGTAGATATCGAGCAGGTTAACCCAACTCGTGCCAAGGTAACACTGGAGCCGCTGGAGCGTGGTTTTGGTCATACTCTGGGTAACGCGTTGCGTCGCATCCTATTGTCGTCTATGCCCGGCTGCGCGGTTACCGAAGTCGAGATCGACGGTGTACTGCACGAATACAGCAGTAAGGAAGGCGTACAAGAAGATATCCTCGAGATATTGCTGAACCTTAAAGGATTGGCGGTTATCATTGAGGGTAAAGACGAGGCTTTGCTCACCCTGAGCAAGACCGGCGCAGGCCCTGTTACCGCTGCAGACATCACCCATGATGGTGATGTGACAATCGTAAATCCTGACCATGTCATCTGTCATTTGACAGGTAGTCACGGCATCAGCATGCGTATTCGTGTTGAACGTGGTCGTGGTTATGTGCCGGCTTCTGCCCGCGCTCAGACCGAGGAAGACGATCGTCCTATCGGCCGTTTGCTGGTCGATGCTTCTTTCTCACCTGTTGAACGCATCGCCTACAACGTAGAGGCGGCCCGTGTTGAACAGCGTACAGACCTGGATAAACTGGTTATTGATATGACCACCAACGGTACTATCGATCCTGAAGAAGCGATTCGTCGTTCTGCGACCATTCTGGCCGAACAGCTGGATGCGTTTGTAGAGCTGCGCGATGTTTCTGAACCAGAGAAGAAAGAAGAAAAGCCGGAATTCGATCCGATTTTGTTGCGTCCTGTCGACGATTTAGAGCTCACTGTACGTTCGGCTAACTGTCTGAAAGCCGAAGCGATTCATTACATCGGTGATCTGGTACAACGTACAGAAGTTGAGTTGCTCAAAACACCTAACCTGGGTAAGAAATCTCTTACCGAGATCAAAGACGTTTTGGCTTCTCGCGGACTTTCTTTAGGTATGCGTCTGGAGAACTGGCCTCCAGCCAGTTTAGCAGATGACCTGTAAGTCTCTGACTTGTACAGATTTAGGTTATAAGGATTAAGTCATGCGCCATCGTAAGAGTGGTCGTCAACTTAACCGCAACAGCAGCCACCGCCAAGCTATGTTCCGTAACATGGCTAGTTCATTGGTTCGTCACGAAATCATCGTGACGACTCTGGTGAAGGCAAAAGAACTGCGTCGCGTAGTTGAACCTTTGATTACACTTGCTAAGAGTGACAGCGTTGCAAATCGTCGTCTGGCGTTTGCCCGCACCCGCGACGAAAGCGTCGTTGGTAAATTGTTTAACGAACTGGGTCCTCGTTACCTGGAACGTCAGGGTGGTTACACCCGTATCCTGAAGTGCGGTCTGCGTGCCGGTGATAAGGCCCCTATGGCTTACATCGAGTTAGTAGGTCGTCCAGAAACAGCTGAAGCTGTAGAAGCGGAAGCTGCTGCTGAATAGGCATCATTTGGGATGAAAAAAGCCGGGCATCGCCCGGCTTTTTGTTGTTTAATCGCTTTGTGCACTGAACCTTGCATCAACACATCTAACATAGAACAGCGATGAAGTTGATTTTGCTTGGCAGACTTGCTTCAAATACTCTTAATCATCTTCCGCAAAAAGTTCTCAATCTCATCGCAACCCGATCGCCCATGACGCTTAGGTGTTACATACTACTGCATTAAGCAATCGCTCATAAATATCAAGCAAACCAGTAAAACTACTATTCTCAAACTCTGCTATGGTGACTTTAGAATGCCCATAAACCCTGCAAAATGTTGCTGAGTATATCCAAGTTTGTTTACCTTCTTACCTAGTGTCTGCTCGCGAGCAGTTAGATATTTAGCTAAAAAAGTTAGTATTAAACCGAAAAACTATAATATAACTATATATAGTTATTTAATAGTTTGA